>JBEDAD010000083.1:0-3313 GCA_041177985.1 Bacteroidota bacterium
AATCATCTATTTGCTTTGCCTAATGAGAAAATCTATATGCGTTTGGCAAACATCGGTTATTATGGTGTTCGATTTATTTTCCCGGCGATTTTGGAGGCAAGAACTGTTGCGTCGGATGGAAGACCATTACCAGCTGAAGTTGTGAATGATACGATTGAAGTTTTACCAGGTGAACGCTACGAAACGTTTCTGGAATTAGGAACGGAAAATTCTTACCCTTTTACTGTGGAGCATTTTAATTTAAATACGCAAGTTGTTTCCTCTTCGCAAACAATGATCATTGAAACAACATTTTCGGGGTTGGAAACTAACGAGAAAGTTCCTTTTAAAATCTTTCCCAATCCAACCAATGGGGTTTTTGAGATCAGTGAAATGGTAACTGAAAATTATCAAATCTATTCCTTGGAAGGCAAAAAACTGAAAGAATCTATGGAGACGCCGGTTTCTATCTCGGATTTCGCAAATGGAAGTTACCTTCTACACTATAAGGGAAATACACTGTTTCTCGTTAAAGACTAACGGAAATCCTTCATATAAGTAGTATCTGTTAAGCTAAACAAGAAAAGTTTAAGTTGTTCTTTTTGTTTTTTAGTCAGCACAAAAGGTTGAATTATTTTACTTTGCAGTGGATGTTTTGCCCCTCCTTTTTCGTAATGCGAGAAAATAGCATCCAAAGAAGCCAAGCTGCCATCGTGCATGTATGGATAAGTCAATTCTATGTTGCGTAAGGAAGGAATTTTAAATTTCCCAATATCCATCGAATCATTGAATATTCTAAAACGGCCTTTATCCTGGCCATAGTCTAAGTAAAGACCATTGTTCTCCGCAACATAATTTGTGAATGCTGGCGCAGGATGACATTTCGTGCAATACAGTTCTTCCGAAAAGATTTTCCAACCTGCTAGCTCATCTTTTGAAAGTGCGTTTTTATTTTTTTTATAATAATAGCTGTCAAAACGGGAATTTTGGGATAAGAGTGAGCGCTCAAACGCTGCAATACTTCTGGTAATTACAAAAGCATCCACTTCCCGATTAAAAATACGTTTAGCTTCTTTTTGATATTCTTCCACCAATCGAAGTCGCTGAACCAAATCTTTCATTTTCATGTCCATTTCCACGTGTTCCTGAATCGGAACAATGGCTTGCATTTCCAAACTTGTTAAATGCGCATCGTACATCATTGTTTTCAGAAAACCCGCATTTAGCAATGAAGGCGAATTTCGTTCCGTTTTTCCGCCATTTACGCCTTCACTTACTTTTTTTCGATCGGTAAATGCATATTCTGGAACGTGACACGTTGCGCAAGAAATAGATTCATCTCGGGAAAGGCGTTTGTCAAAGAATAATTTTTTCCCGAATGCAATTTTCTCAGCAGAAATCGGATTATCGCTCGGGGAAGAAACGCATTCTATTACGCTTAACTGATGGTTGTTGGTTTGACATTTTACAAAAATCAGAAGCGTAACTACTGATCCTACAAAAAGAAAAGAATAATATGAACGTTTTTGCAACATTACTTTGCAATCTTCAACGAATTTAATTTCTCGTTTGATTTGTCAAAAAGTTGGAAAATATACATGCCATTGGAGACACTTTGAAAAGTCAAACTACCATTCAATGCATCAACTTGTCCTTTCGAAATAATTTGCCCAGAATTACTAATTAACAAGTAGGAATTTGCTCCTTTTACATCTTTCCAGCTAACCGTTAGATCCTCGCCAGATTCAGAGAAGAATAGATTTCCAATAGTTGCATTTAAAGCAGCAATACTTGCATTTTGTGGTTGATTAAAAACTGGTTCTGTTAGAATATTATCCATGATATCCGCATTGATGCCATTTGTTCCATGTTTCACACCTGCCGTTGCAATCGGAATATTTTTAATCCACTGATCAACATTGCAATTCATGAAGATATCGATTTGATTTTCGTACGAATCTGTTTGAATTACAGGTAATTGCACCGTGTTATAATTACCATTTCCAAGATTATGCAATTCGAAAAGAGCGTCCACTACTCCATCGTTATTCGAATCTGCCTGACCGCCGATAATCATGTGCATGTAACCGGAAGTCCAACCCCAATGCATGGAAGGATCTTGAAAACTCAACGGATGATTTTCCGGATATGCCGAAATATCAATCGCATCTGCACCATTAATTGTATTTAAATTCATAGGAACACCAACTGAAAAAGTGATTTGTTCAATTATTGTAACAGGATGATTTCCCAAATGCAAAACAGGATTGTTAGGTTCAACTAAAAAAACAGTATCTGAAATTGTTAGTGTTTGTCCCCCATCGTGAAGTATGGAAACACCTGAAACGTAATAATCAAAATGATCCAAATTAAATACTAATCCATTTAAATTCGTAATCGCAGTGTTTAACTGAAGGTCAACACCAGCATTTTTTGGAGATAATGTGAGAAAAATTTCTTTCTGAGCATTTAAGGAAAAACACGTAACTAAAATTCCAATTATCCATACTAATTTTTTCATAGCCTTATTTTTTATGTACAATGTACAAAATTTCTTCCTTTTGTAAGCGGTAACGCGCAATCCATTTTTCGTCGTATTTAGATTCTTTGTGAAATTCGGTCACTTCAAAACCTGCTTTTTTAAGCCATTCAGGATAATCTTTGCCGAATAAACGAACATGGTCTTTTTGCCAAAAATGTTTCTCCCGATCTTGGGGAGAAGTAATTGTTGCATCTTCGTATGTTTTTTCTCTTGAAAAATCCTGTGGAACCTGCATGATTCCCCAACCACCAGGTTTCATAACGCGGTGCAATTCTCGCATACATTGCATAGCATCGTCTACATGTTCCATTACGTGGTTACAGAAAATCACATCAAATCGATTATCTTCCAGCGGAATTGCGTGTAAATCAAAATGTAAATCCGCCAATGGAGAAACAAGATCACCAGTAAGATAATTCAAGTTTTTTTGATTTTTAAAACGTTTGTGGAAGCATTGTTCGGGTGCAATATGTAGTACATTCAATTTTTCAGCAGTAAAAAAATTGGAGGAATCCCGCAAATACAACCACATTAAACGGTGACGTTCCAGGGTTAAATCATACGGACACAAAACATTTTCACGGTTTGCACTATCTGAACCATATGATAAAAACTTCGAGAAAGAGCGCTCGCATACTGGGCATTCTACTTTATTCCCTTTAAACAACAAAGGCGCGACCAATTTGAAAGGATAACTCAAACGAATCAATAAAGGCCTCGGAAGTTTGTTTAATAAAAACCTGTACAATTTCTTCATGACACAAATTTAATCAAAGAAAAAGAATGACTTTG
>JBEDAD010000084.1:0-4062 GCA_041177985.1 Bacteroidota bacterium
GATTGTGCTGTGGGGCAGGTGGCGCGCAAATGTTTAAGGAAGCAGAAAAAGGAAACAAAGAAGTAAATATTGAACGAACGGAAGATGCTTTGGAAACGAATCCTGAAATAATTGCTACCGGTTGTCCTTTCTGCAATACGATGATGACAGATGGCGTAAAGAATTTCAATAAAGAAGAGGCTATTCAAGTGTTGGATGTTGCCGAATTAATTGCAAATGCAGCTGAATTATAACCGTACAATGTTATTTCCAAATTTCCCCGAAAACAGCAAAGTATGGGTGTATGCTGCAAATCGTTTTTTTACGGAACACGAATGCAAAATCATACAACATAATGTAGATTTATTTACAAAGCAATGGGCTGCCCATGGTTCCGGATTAGTTGCAACTGGATCGATTTTGCATAATTCTTTTATTGTCTTAGTGGCGGATGAGAATCAAGTGAAAGCTTCTGGATGTTCGGTTGATAGCAGCGTGCGCTTTATCAAAGATATTGGTAAGGAATTTGAAATTGATTTTTTTAATCGGCTACACCTTTTAATTGAAAAAAAGGGAGAGTTTAAACGCATACATTTTAGCGAATTACAAACGTATTCCGATTGGAACCTCTTTAATCCTTTGGTTCAGAATTTGAAGGAATTGCGCGAGAATTGGTGTGTGCAAATCGCAGAAAGTCAATTCGTGAAATAACAACAAACGTTAGCTTGATAAATCCGTAGAAACTTACAGCTTGTTTTTTGATTTTTTTTCTTTCGGATCCAAGCGAATTCCACCAACAATTTTTACAGAATAAAACGATTGACGGTATACAAATTCATTAAACCGAATGGATTTATTATCAAAATCCGTTACAATAAACACAAAGTACCGCGGAACGGTGTAGCCTCCAATAAAGCGAAAATCTATCCGTGGTGACAAGCCTAAAAAACCTCTTGTTGTGCCTTCTGAAGCGTAGAATTTACTCTGAATTGCTCCGCCGAAACCAGCGATGACAGAAAATTGCCAATTGTTTATTTTGTTTACATACGCATAGCCTGGAATTATGCCAATATCGACAGAAGACAAAGAGGAAGAAGCGACTTTTGAATTGGTTGAATCCAATAATTCCTGCGGAACAATCGATGCATTTCCATTGTTTATTCCGAAAATATTCAAGGAAGTTTTAACATACCAAGTTTTTACTTCACGATCGTAATGTCCTGTTTTTCCGCGCAATGCAGACATTTTAAAATGTTTATCGTGAAAATACCAAACGTTGGCTGAAAAACTAGTTGCATTTGTGTTTCCCCGAATTTCGTTCGGTTTTAAATTGGTCAATGTTTCCTTGTAATTTTTGGCGTCTTTAATAACATATCCTTGGTAATTTCTAAAGTCGACATCGCAAAATGTTTTTTTAACAGTAAAGTCGAAACCGAGATTAAATGGGATGGTTTTTCCATACTTGCTTATTGGACGAACATTCCCAGGTAAGGGCACACCAAGCCGCAATGCAAACCATTTGTATGAAACACCAACACCTAAAATTGTCCGGAAATTATTTAGAAATTTCAGTTTGTCGATAGATTCATTAAAGGTATATTTAATCGAAAATGGGGCAGAAGCATAGCCAAGATCAGCATAAAAAATCCACCGGTCTTTAAACAAAGTATAAGGCGTTGTATCGCGCTTCGGAAAAGAAATTGCCAAATGAACCTCCCCGTTCTTTTGTCCGAAAGCAAAAAGAGGTAAACAGAAAATTATGCAAAAAAGTTTATTTCTCAATTCCTTCTAAATGTAAAATAAAGGCAAATTCTTTGGCAATATCAATTCGCTCTTGGGTTCTGCCAGAGCCGCCGCCGTGTCCTGCATCCATGTTGCAATCGAAATACAAGGGTGCTGAATTTGTACGCATTTCTCTAATTTTAGCTACCCACTTCATCGGTTCCCAATATTGAACTTGTGAGTCGTGGTATCCAGTTGTAACGAATAATGCAGGATAATCCATCGCGCGAACATTGTCGTATGGGGAATAATTCAATTGGTAATAATAATACAGCTCATCCGCCGGATTTCCCCATTCTTCATATTCCCCAACAGTTAAAGGAATTGTTTCATCCAGCATCGTCGTCACAACATCCACGAATGGCACTTGCGCAATCACGCCTTTCCATAGATATGGCGCCATATTGACAACTGCCCCCATCAATAAACCGCCAGCACTTCCGCCTTGCGCATACATTTTGTTTTTGTCGCAATATCCTTTCATTGCTAGGTATTCAGCGGCATTGATGAAATCTGTAAATGTATTTTTCTTTTTCAGGAATTTCCCATTTTCATACCAATGTTCTCCCATGTATTTACTTCCGCGAACGTGTGCCACAGCAAAAACAAAACCTCTATCCAATAAACTTACCCGAGTTGCACTAAAAACATCTGGAGTGGTGTAGCCATACGATCCATAACCGTATAGTAAACAAGGCGCTTTTGCTAAATCTATTCCCTTTTTATACACGAGTGAAACTGGAATCTGTGATCCATCATTTGCAGTTGCCCAGATTCGAACGGAAGCATAGTTTTCCGGTTTATAGTTCTTGTCTAACAATTCTTTTCTGAACCAAACTTCTCTCGTGTCATTCGCTAAGTCATATTTATAAACCGTAGATGGCGTTGTCATGGAATTATATACAAAGAAAAGCTGCGTTGCTTCGTAATCATCGTTAACCGATAAACCAGTGTAATAGGTTTCTTCGGGGAAAGAGATTGCTTTTGTTTTATCTGCATTCAGCATGGAAATCTGGATTTTCCGCAACCCGTTTGTACGAATTTCTGTCACCAGATAATTTTTCAAAACAAGCATGTTTTCTAGTAAAACTTCGCTAGAATGCGGAATTACAACCGTACATTCTTCAATTGATTTTGGAACAACACTGCTAAACACGAGTTGTTTATTTGCAGCATTTTTATTGCTTAGGATATAAAATCCATTTTCATGGTGTTCCACGTCATACAAATGTCCTTTTTCTCTTGGAAGGAAAATAGAGGGTTTTTCTGTTGGACGATCTGCATGTATAATGGACAGTTCTGATGTAGTAGAGCTGTGGCTGTAAATTAAAATGTATTCATCGGTTATTGTTTTTCCAATCGAAACACTAAATTTCTCATCATTTTCCTGGTAAACGAGAACATCTTTTTTAGCATCTGTTCCTAAAACGTGGCTAAAGACCTGGAATTCTCTTAATGTTTGCGGGTCTTTTCTGCAATAAAAAATCGTTTTATTGTCATTTGCCCAAACAATTGATCCGTCGGTATCTTTGATATTATCCGCTAAAAACTTGCCGTTTTTATTTGTCCGGATAGTGATTGTGTATTTTCTTCGACCAATAAAGTCTTCACTGATTGCAAGTAATTCGTTGTTCGGACTAGGCGACCATTCCGCAAGTTCATAAAACGGTTTTCCTTTTGCTCGGTTATTTTCATCAAAATAAACACTTTCCTCTTTTCCGTCTAATGTATAAATGAGAACATAATCCTTACCTTCCTTATTTCTAACTTGATAGGTTTGTTTATTCAAAATAAAAGGGGAACTTACATCGTTTGGATTGATTCTTTTTTCAAACTCATCCAGTAAATTCTTCTGTAAATCGGAAAAACTAGAAAAATAATCCTCTGTATATGCATTTTCCTCCGCTAAGTAATCCAATACTGGCTTCGAATCCCGTTCATTCATCCAATAATAATCATCTACTCTTGTATGTTCGTGCAAGTTCAATTCTTTTGGTAATTTCTTTGCAATAGGTTCCTTTTTCATGTAATTTGTCTGTGTTTCTTGTGTATAACCAAATACGGGCAGTAAAATAAGAAAGATAAGTTTTTTTGTCATCTTACAACGAAATTTAGGGAATTTGAAAAGTCTCGAATTCCGAAACGTAAAAATAAAAGAAATAACTTTCTTACCGAGCATACAAAGTCATTCTTTTTCTTTGATTAAATTTGTGTCATGAAGAAATTGTACAGGTTTTTATTAAACAAACTTCCGAGGCCTTTATTGATTCGTTTGAGTTATCCTTTCAAATTGGTCGCGCC
>JBEDAD010000085.1:0-3033 GCA_041177985.1 Bacteroidota bacterium
ATTTTCCAAATGATTTTGGACTTTACAACATGAGTGGGAATGTTGCTGAAATGGTTTATGTCGGCAAAACAACAAAATCTGCTGGAACAGCAGGCGGCGGATGGATGAATACAGCAGAAGAAATTAAAATACTTGGTCCGGATCCTTACGCTGGAGTTATAACACCTCACCCTGTAATTGGATTTAGAGTTGTTATGACAGTTAAGTAACTATCTTGTTGGGTTAGAAAAAGGGATAGCCTAACGCTGTTTTCAATAAATTTTAATCAAGTTAAATCACTCAATTTTTACTTGTTTTAACTTTAAAGTAATTTCACTTTTTTCAACTATCACAAATTTCATCCAAATAATTTCTCATTTCTGACATGGCAGTAAAGTTCAATTGAAGCACCTCAAAATGTACATGATAGACTTTTCGGATTAGATCGGCATTTATTAATATTTGAACATGATCGTATACTGCTACTTTACTAAGCTTGGAACGAGATAAAATTTCTGTTCTTGTGCATACTTCACCAGTCATAATAAATTCAATTATTCTTCGCCGAAAAGGATGGGATAAAGCAGCGGCAATTTTGGAAATATAAATCTCTTGTGGTAGGTAGTTGTCCGGTTTAATTAATCGCATAAAATTGGTTTTTATTATTAAGTTAACTAAATAGTTTAGATAATTCAAGAATAAATTGAGAAATAAATTGAGAAATAAATGAATAAGCAAGTAAATGAATTCATTTACAAGTCCTGTAAATAGTACATATTATCCAATATCGAAAACTTCTACATCCAACTTCCAAAAACAAAAAAACCCTGACAATTTATCATCAGGGTTCATCTCATAGCAATTTTAATTTTTAAATATTCTCAAAAAAATCATTCCCTTTATCGTCCGTAATAATAAACGCTGGGAAATTTTTAATCGTAATTTTTCGAACTGCCTCCATTCCCATTTCTTCAAAATCTACCACTTCAACCGAGGTTATGTTCTCTTTTGCTAAAATAGCTGCTGGGCCGCCAACGGATCCCAAGTAGAATCCGCCATATTTTGCGCACGCATTTTTCACATCTTTCGATCGGTTTCCTTTTGCCAACATGATCATACTTCCTCCCATACTTTGGAATAGGTCAACATAGGAATCCATTCTTCCTGCGGTTGTTGGTCCAAAACTACCGGAAGGCATTCCTTCTGGTGTTTTTGCAGGTCCGGCATAATATACAGGATGGTTTTTAAAATATTCGGGCATTGGATTTCCAGCGTCCAATAATTCCTTGATTTTCGCATGCGCCATATCTCGGGCAACAACTAACGTTCCGTTCAATTTTAATCGTGTCTTAATTGGATATTTACTCAATTCAGCCAATACTTCCGCCATCGGACGATCCAAATCTATTTCAACAGGAGCTTCCATATGCGGTGCAACATCTGGTAAAAAACGCCGTGGATTATGTTCTAATTGTTCGAGAAATAGACCTTCCTTTGTAATTTTCGCCTTGATATTTCTATCTGCAGAACAAGAAACACCCAAACCAACAGGACAAGATGCAGCATGTCGTGGTAAACGAATTACGCGCACATCGTGTGTGAAATATTTCCCGCCAAATTGCGCTCCGATTTGACTTTCTTGACAAATCAATTGCACGCGTTTTTCCCATTTCAAATCTCGGAACGCTTGTCCACCTATGTTCCCCTCTGTTGGTAATTCATCGAAATAACCGGCAGATGCTTTTTTCACCGTTGCCAAATTTGCTTCTGCAGAAGTGCCACCAATTACCAAGGCTAAATGATAGGGAGGACAAGCAGATGTGCCAAGATCTTTTATCTTTTCACGCACAAATTTCTCCAAAGAAGCTTCGTTTAGTAAGGATTTCGTCTGCTGGTATAAAAAGGTTTTATTGGCAGATCCGCCACCTTTCGCCAAGAAAAGAAATTCATAATAGTTCCCTTTTTTTGCATAAATATCAATTTGAGCAGGCAGATTCGAACCGGAATTTTTTTCCTCGAACATGTTCAACGCTACAACTTGAGAATAACGCAAATTACGCTCTTGGTAGGTATTGAAAATTCCTTTGGATAAATATTCGGCATCGTCAACACCGGTATAAACGTCTTCGCCTTTTTTTGCCATTACAATTGCCGTTCCGGTATCTTGGCACGAAGGAAGTTGTCCTTCTGCAGCTACGACTGCATTTTGCAATAAATTATATGCTACAAAACGATCGTTGTCGGTTGCTTCAGGATCTTGCAAAATAGTATTTAACATGGTTAAATGCGTTGGGCGCAAATAGAAGGAAACATCGCTCATTGCTGCCTGTGCAAGAATCTCCAAAGCTTTTGGATCGATGCGTAAAACCTCGCGGTCACCACATTTTTCAACGTGAACGAATTCTGAAGAAATTTTTCGGTATGCTGTTTTATCCTGGTGCACAGGATATGGTTCCTGGTAATGAAAATCTGCCATAACACTTCGTTGTTTAGAAAGACAAAGTTAGCAAATGTTCGGAAAGGTTAAACGGAGAATCCATAGAATTCTCCGTTAATATGCTGTTTCTATAAATTTGGTGTTCCCGATTAAAACGACACTTTTAAGCCGAGCGCTTGCGTCATGTTTACAGTTGTCATTGTTCTCAATGCTGGTATTTGCGTCATTGAAATGGATGGCTTAATTTCGTAATACAGGTGCAAGCGTTTCCAAAATACTTTGTTTTTTCCAATTCTAAAATCAACACCCATTGGAATATAAGCGGTTGTTGTCAAGTAGTTTTTGGTGGTAAATGATTCCGTTTTTTCTGAACCGTTATTATATCCATAATTGTAACTAGTACCATTTTGACTGTTAATATAGCTATTTCTATAGTAAGAAATGTAAGTTGTCGCGTTGTAATTCACCCCTAATGAAGCGCCAATTCCAGCAAAAAGCGACCACCTTGCGGAAGCATCTGTGCGAAAAATCAATGCTGCATCCAATCTAATCTGCCGTGAAGAATGGTTCATGAAATAGCTTTGACTTGAAACGGAATCGATAAATGTTTGTTCACC
>JBEDAD010000086.1:0-16820 GCA_041177985.1 Bacteroidota bacterium
GCAAATATATACTGAAATTCTTTAATAGCAAACGTTACGGCTCTTTTTTTTAAAAAAAATCATTGTCGTCGCTTTTCATTTTGAAACCAAGGCGTTTACCTGTTTGAAGTTGCAGGCTATCACTGATCAATTGAATCTCTCCAACGGATAGCTCCGAAACGAAGTCAAATGGCGGCACTAGCAAATCAAACTGCAAAGCAAATGCAAAAGTTGACTGAACAATTGCACGAATCATTTCGTCGGTTAAAATCGTATTTTCAAGATCTCTGAATAAAAACCCTAACTGACCCTGGCCTTCCATCATGATGTGGCGTTCCTTGTTTATAAACATTCTGCCGATCAAATAGCCAGAATCATTTACACGATTTTGAAGAAACGATTCAGCAAGAAAATTATAGACATAAATAACACCGAAATAACCGCGATTATCCTCCTCTTTCAAGTATTTCGTTCCCCAAAGTGGATTCTCATCCGGCAAACGGAAAACATTCGTATGGAGGTGAAACACGAGCAAATCACTTCCGATAAGAACGTGTATTTCAAAATTCCCTTTTTCTTTTACACTTAAGCGAATACGAGGATCTGTAACCGAAGTTTTAAGCTGCTCAATTTCACTCGAAATAATTTTCTTAAATTCTCCAAAGACAACTTGACAATCATCAGCAATATTTTGCTTTAACGCCGATTTGTTCAACAAGAGATCTAAAATGACTTTCGTATTATCTTCCATAATTAATAAGCTTTGGCGAAAACGACTCTAGATGTGGAAGGTTTTCCTGTGACCATGCAAACCCCCTCTTCCATTTCCTGGTCTAAAGCAATACATCGAATCGTTGCTTGCGTTTCTTCTTTGATTTTCGCTTCCGTTTCTTTCGTACCATCCCAATGCGCTAAAAAGAATCCACCTTTATCAATTAAAGATTTAAATTCTTCGTAAGAATCTACTTTTTGTGTTTTTTCAGCACGGTAGGCATTTGCTCGAGCCAATAGATTGGACTGAATTGCATCCAGTAAGTTTTGGATATAGATTTCAATGCCATCAAAATCAACAACTTCTTTTGTTTTCGTGTCTCTTCTTGCAACTTCCGCTTTACCATTTGCCAAATCTCTAGGTCCTATTGCAATGCGCACAGGAACGCCTTTAGATTCGTATTCAGCAAATTTCCATCCTGGACGACGGTTGATATCATCGTCGTATTTAAAAGAAATTCCTAAAGCTTTAAATTTCGCAGCCAAATCAACCATTTTTTCATTGATTAATTCCAACTCCTCCTCCGTTTTGTGAATCGGAACTGCAACCACTTGAATTGGTGCTAGTGCTGGCGGAAGAACCAATCCTTCGTCATCCGAATGCGTCATAATCAACGCGCCCATTAAACGTGTGGAAACTCCCCAGGAAGTTGCCCATACATATTCTAATTTACCTTCTTTGTCTGCAAATTTCACATCGAATGCTTTCGCGAAATTTTGACCAAGAAAGTGGGATGTTCCGGCTTGTAATGCTTTTCCATCCTGCATCATCGATTCAATACAATACGTATCCAACGCACCTGCAAATCGTTCGCTTTCCGTTTTTCGTCCTTTAATAACAGGCATTGCCATATAATTTTCAGCGAAATCCGCATAAACTTCCAACATCAACTCTGCTTCTGTAATTGCTTCTGCTTTTGTGGCATGCGCTGTATGTCCTTCTTGCCAAAGAAATTCCGTCGTTCTTAAAAATAAACGCGTTCGCATTTCCCAACGCACAACATTTGCCCATTGGTTTATCAAGATTGGTAAATCTCTGTAGGATTGAATCCAGTTTTTATACGAATTCCAAATGATGGTTTCAGATGTTGGTCGAACAATCAATTCTTCCTCCAATTTTGCCGTAGGATCTACGATTACACCGCTACCATCTTCCGCATTTTTCAAACGATAATGGGTGACAACGGCGCATTCTTTTGCGAAACCTTCGATATGACTCGCTTCTTTGCTAAAATATGACTTAGGAATAAATAAAGGGAAATACGCATTTGAATGTCCGGTTTCTTTAAATTTCTTATCCAGAATATCCTTCATCATCTCCCAAATTGCATATCCGTAAGGTTTTATTACCATGCATCCTTTAACGTCTGAATGTTCGGCAAGATCTGCCCGATAAACCAATTCGTTATACCATTTTGAATAATCCTCTTCTCGTGTTGTGTATTTCTGTGCCATGAAAACTGCGTTTGCTCCAATTAATTGTTTGTAAAGTTAGAAATTATACCTTACCTTTAAAGTATTCAATAGTACTTTTGACATGAAAACTTATCTATACCTTTCTTTTGCGCTTTTCGGGACGTTATTTTTAGCCTCCTGCTATTCTTCAAAGATGCTTGTTGACGATGACGTGTACGTTTTGAAAAATCAAGCGCTCCCAATTGGAGAATCTTTAACGGATGAAACCTCCTACACGACATTTAAAAGCCGTGAAAAAAGAAATACTACCGCTTCAAATTATTACAGAGACGATAGGAATTACTTGTACAATTCCAGTTGCAACCATTTTAGTATCGATAGGTTTGGTTGCGGTTGCAGTTTTTATTCTTGGAACTTTTATTCACGCAATTTTTATCCAAATAGATTTTACCCATCGTTTTATGCTTACGATCCATTTTTTTACGGCTCGTACGGATTTTATCCTGCTGGATTTTATGCCTTTCCAATGAATACTATTGGTTTTTATGGTGGCACGATGTACAATCCAGGCCCGATGGTCTTTACAATTCCTGAGATTCATACGAACCAGCACTCGGGACCTAGAGGAAGTATTTCCGGATTCGGTAACGCCGCTAACAGAAATTCAAATCCGATTGTTTTAAAATCAGCAAATACTCCTTCCACTCCGGGTAATAAACCGGTTTCTACTGTTCTACGCGACCGACCAATTGGCTTTCAAAGAGAATCTTCACGCGTAACAGAAACCCAAAATCGTCCAGTTAGGAATGAATCCAACACGTATCGACCATCTGGAGAAAGAAATCAGCGACCTGCAACCCAAAATCGACCTGCGGGAAATCGCCCTGCTGGAATTGAGCGTCCCACCGCACCAAATCGGGAAATAAATCAACCGCGCCAGAATAGAGAGATCAATCCAACTCAAAACAGAGGCGGTAGCAATTCTCGCGGCGGAGGCGGAAGTGCTCCATCTCATAAAAGAAATTAATCTTCTGAAATGCGGTTTATACTATTAATTGGAATTCTGTTTGTAACCCAGTTTGGAAAAGCTCAAAACGACTCCGATCTCTTCCGATTTTCAAAAACGATGTATTATGGAACGGCCCGATTTGAAGCAATGGGAGGATCTTTTGGTGCGCTTGGTGCGGATTTGAGTAGTTCTCAAATTAATCCTGCTGGTTATGGGCGCTTCTCCACTTCGAATGCAGGAATATCTATTTATGGCGGATCCACCAAAAATACGGCCTATTTTCAAGGAACAAATACGCAAGCCAATAAAGGACAAGGCGGGATTAGCAATTTTGCAGTTGTTATAACCGAAGATAAATCGGAAGAAGCATCTGGCTTTATTTACCGACAAATAGGCTTTGGATTTAACCAAATCGAGCGTTTCAAAAATACCTTCACGTATGAAGGCCAACAGTTTGAATCTTTGTTAGATGAGTTCTCTAGTCAAGCGGAAGGTTATTATCCGGAAGAATTAAATAGTTATTTTGCTTTTAGTACGGAATTAGCTTACAATACCTATGCGCTCAACTACGACAACATTTCTAATTCCTATTATTCGTTGCTGAACAATGGCGATATGTTGCACAAAAGAACGGTTGAAACAAAAGGTGGAATTGGGGAATATTTCTTTTCCTACAGTGCTAACTATTTGAATAAATTGTATTTGGGTGCCAATATCGGTATTCGTTCTATCCGTTACCAAGATTCCTATTCCCATACTGAAACATTGACTGACACAAGCAATACACCACTGCGTTCTTTTAATTATGAATACCAGTACGATACAAAAGGAATAGGAATGAATATAAAATTGGGCGCGATATATCTTGTTTCTGAATCCTTGCGCTTTGGTTTCGCTGTTCACAGTTCGACATTTGCTGAGTTGGAAGACAATTATTCTGCGAACATGGGTGCTACGTTTGAGGATTCGATTGTTCAGATTTCTGAATCTTCTATTCCAGAGGGAAATTATAAATATAAAATTAGAAACCCTGGAAAAATAGTTGGTTCTATAGCTTATGTTTTCGGGACAAAAGGGTGTCTAAATTTAGATATAGATTATTTAAATTATAAGAATGCCCGGTTCAAAACTACGGAAGATCTGGCCTATACACCTTACGATTATGCGTATGAGAATAAAATTGCCAAAACGGTGTTTCAGGATGCAGTGAATATTCGTCTTGGCGGCGAATTGGTTGTTTTTCCTGGATTCTACCTAAGAGCTGGAATTGGACATTATGGAAATGCGTACAGAAAATCGGAGAAAGTTGAACTGAATTCAGACCTTATGTATTCTGGCGGAATTGGAATAAAAACAAAGCTTTGCACGCTGGACGTTTCCTACCGTCATCGCAGCAATAAGCGCAATTATTATGCGTTTTCGAATAGTCAAGCGGAAATAAACAGCTCTACCGGAATTATTGTATTTAGCGGTTCGATAAGTTTTTAATAAACGTAAAATCTACAGCAATCTTTTTACAGCCTCAGTAAGTGTACTTTTTTCAATCTTACTTTCCACCCATGCGGTGATGTTGAAATACTCCAAAATAACTTTTTCATTGCGCTTATTTAGAAGTTCGTTCAATTCAACTTTCATTTCCTCCCATGTTTTCAGAATAGCTGAATTATCGGAAAGTTTAGCTATTTTACGTATGTTACGGATGCACACATTTTCGATTTCAAAACTTCGTTCTTGCTTATTGAGATAGCGATTCGTGGATTTTATTAGGTACTCCAAAAAGTCGTAATTTTCAAGTTCAAAATGCAAAACAATATTAAACAATCTGGAAAAGCTGTAAATATCTTGTCGCAAATTCTGCTCATTATCGTTCAAAACTATATTTATGTACGAAAGTGCCTTTTTAAAATCCCCACAACCGAAAAAGCTATACGCTTTGCTGTAGGTCAATAATACTTCTTGTTCCTTGCTAATTTTTTCACCGTATTCCTTTTGCAAACGTTCGATTTCAGGAATTAAACTCACGCTTTCTTGAAAAGCACCCTGCGCGTGTAAAAGTGTAAGTTCTAAATTAGATGAATTGGTGAAAATCCGAACCATTAAATCCGTTGAATTGAATCCTTTAGTGCCTTCCAACGATTTTAAATCGGTGATTAATTGTTTTGCTTTTTCAAATTCCTTGCTCACAATGTAGGTGCGAAGCAGGTGGGAAAGCGTCATAACGTAGCGCTGTCCGGAATCCTCTTTGATTTCAGGATTATGATCCAATATTTCGCGTGTCCGATTAAAAAACTGGAAACTATCTTCAAAGTTCCGATTTGTTGCAGCGCATAATCCCTTGATATAATAGCACATCGAGGATGCTCTAGTCGAAATTGCGGTATTTTTACCCTTGATTAAATGGTAATTCGCAATCTCGTCCACCACTTTACGTTCGTCATCCGTGCGCGTGAAACCACCACTTCTAAAAACGAGATTTATTTTAGAGTAAATAACTTGGTATTCTGCTAGATTCCGCAACTTTTCGATGACTATTTCCTCCTCTTTCATGAGCTCCTCCAGATTGGCAGAGAATTCACGTGAATCATACGCTTCCTCAATTAATTTTTTTTCCCAGGAAATCAATTCATACCAATAATAAAACTTTTCGTTTTGTCTAGCTTGTAATTTTGCCCGAGAAACAAATTTCTCACATTCTCTATACAAGGCTTTGTTGTATAAAATCTCAACATTTTTTATCTCTTGTTTTAAAATACTACTGATAGATTGCTCACTATAAAAAGAACGTAAACTCTTCAATATCAATTTGTATAAATGATTTTTTTCAGAAGGCAAATGATTAACGAAGATCTCAGATTGGAATTCATCTTTGAGTTTTGCCTCGTCATAGATGGACTGAGATTCAATAAAGTCAAATATTTTCAAGTAATTTTTATCCCCGGACTGCAAAGAAGATGACAACTTAAAAAAGCGCTTTTCTGATTTAGTCAGAGACTTTATAAGATTGAATAGTTCAATGGATGGCTTCATATAAATTGTAAATTTCAAAAGCTAAAAATAACGATTACGCTCCAACTTTCATGGATTAGGGGGAATTATTATCTCCTTTCAGTCGATGCTGCCTGCGGCGGTTGGGAGTTCTTATTTGGGAGTTCTTATTTGGGAGTTGTAATTTGGGAGTTGTTATTTGGGATTTGTTATTTGGGATTTGTTACCAATAAAACTTGTGTAAAAAGAAAAGCTTCGGTTTCCCAAAGCTTTCCAACAAACAACAACAACAAACTAAAAAACCTCACATACCTATTTAAACAGGCTGGAATTAACCATTATCGGAGGGAAACTTTTTCACCTTTTTTGAGAATTACATCTGGTGATGTACTATCGTTATATTTTAATAAAGATTCCAATTTCAAGGCTTGTACTTGAGAAACCTCCCGTAAACTCATACTTTCTGTTAATTTCAATGCCTTATTTTTCGACTTATTTCTTTTTCGCTGGATGTAAACAATATCGCCTTCCTCTAAGATGTCTTTTTTGGAATCAAAATCATTGTACTTGTATAACTGCCACAATCCTATTCCAAATTCTTTTGAAAGGCGATAGAACGTATCTCCTTTTTTGGCGATAATATAATTCACCTTATTTTCATGCTTTGCAACTGTATGCGCTTGAGAACTATTTTTTTGATTGGAGACAAGCAATGCTGGAGCATTCAAATTATTTTGTGAGCCAACAACATCTAATTCATACAATTTAAGTTCATCAATTATAGCAATCAATAGTTCCGGATACTTAGGATTTGTAGCATAGCCAGCATCTTTCAGTCCTTTTGCCCATCCTTTGTAATCTGTTAATTCCAGTTGAAATAAACCGCTGTATCTTTTTTTATCCAATAGAAAATTACTGTGATCTATGTACGATTGCTCTGCATCTGCGTATACACGAAAACATTCCCCCTTGGAATCATCGTCCATGTACATCTTATCCCCAGTCCAATCGTGGCATTTTATTCCAAAATGATTATTTCCTTTTCTTGCTAATTCCGAATTTCCACTCCCCGATTCCAAAATTCCCTGCGCAAGCGTAATACTTGCAGGAATTTTACTTTGAACCATTTGTTGAACAGCAATTATCCGCCAAATTTCCGTATATTCCTTTTTGGAAAGTTGCTTTTCAATTTCACCAGCATGTGAGAATAAAACCGCAAAAAAACCAATAATAAGTATGATCAACTTCATCGTTTCTACTATTTTACAAAGTATACATTACGACTTACAGCTTTAAAAGTTACATAAATTGTTTAAAAGTCAAAAAAAAATGTTAATAACGACATACTATATTGATTAGTAGTCATTTCGTCATAGTTTAAATCGTTAGTATGTCATTTTTTCCGAATTAAGAAGCGATGGAATTTTGGCTTTGATTTTGACAAACTAGAAACGCAAAAAAACAACTAAAATCAATTGTAAAGAAACATTAAAAAGAAAAAAATGGACTTTCAGAAATTCACCATCAAAGCACAAGAGGCGCTGCAACAAGCGCAAGAAATCGCAGAAAAAAATGGCAATCAAGCAATTGAAACAGGACATGTTCTAAAAGCAATATTTCTTAAGGATAAAGACGTCACCCCTTACCTATTTGGTAAATTAGCAGTTAAACAACCACTACTTGAAATGGCGTTAGACCGAATTTTGGAAACGTATTCAAAAGTTGAAGGTGGACAAGTTTATCTTTCTCATAACGCCAATCGAGTTCTAAATAATGCGCTAGACGAGTTACGTAAATTTGGCGATGACTACGTATCTATCGAATTAATAGTTTACGCATTAGTGGATTCTTCCGACTCCATTGGTTCCTTATTAAAAGACAATAAAATCACGAAGACAGCACTAAAACAAGCAATTATGGATTTACGAAAAGGCGAAAAGGTTACGTCAAACAGTCAGGAAAACACGTATCAATCGTTAGAGAAGTACGCGAAAAACTTAAATGAATTAGCAAAATCCGGTAAGTTGGACCCTGTAATTGGAAGAGACGATGAGATTCGCAGAGTGCTCCAGATTTTAACCCGAAGAACAAAAAACAATCCGATATTGATTGGAGAACCTGGCGTAGGGAAAACTGCAATTGCAGAAGGAATTGCCCATAGAATTGTGGATGGCGATGTTCCCGAAAACCTGAAATCAAAAGTTGTATTTTCATTGGATATGGGCGCTTTAATTGCCGGAGCGAAATATAAAGGTGAATTTGAAGAACGTTTAAAAGCGGTGATCAAAGAAGTAATACATGCAGAAGGAGAAATTATTTTATTTATCGATGAAATCCACACACTTGTAGGCGCTGGTGGCGGTGAAGGAGCAATGGATGCAGCGAATATATTAAAACCAGCACTTGCGCGTGGCGAACTTAGAGCAGTTGGAGCAACAACGTTGAATGAATACCAAAAATACTTTGAAAAAGACAAAGCCTTAGTGCGCCGTTTTCAAACCGTATTAGTAGATGAGCCAAGCAATGAAGATGCTATTTCAATTTTGCGGGGAATCAAAGAAAAGTACGAAAACCACCATAAAGTACTGATTAAAGATGCTGCGATCATTTCAGCTGTGGAACTTTCCCAACGGTATATTACCGATAGACAATTACCAGACAAAGCAATTGATTTGATTGATGAAGCGGCTTCGAAGGTACGAATGGAAATCAACTCCAAACCAGAAGAGCTTGACGAATTGGAACGAAAAATCCTACAATTAGAAATAGAAAGGGCGGCGCTAAAAAGAGAAAACGATACTAAGAAAATTGAATTACTAGAAAAAGATTTAGCGAATTTAACCGAGCAGCGAGATGCATTTAGAGCAAAATGGCAGGCTGAAAGAGATATTGTTGATTCTATACAAAAAAATAAAGAAGCGATTGAGAACTTCAAAATCGAAGCAGAACAAGCAGAAAGATCAGGCGATTACGGCAAAGTTGCAGAAATTCGTTACGGAAAAATAAAGGAAATTGAAGCGGTTTTAGAAAAAGATAAATCTAGATTGGCGGAGGTTCACGCGAATAGTAAAATGATCAAAGAGGAAGTCGATTCTGAGGAGATCGCGGAAGTAGTTTCCAAATGGACAGGGATTCCAGTAACAAAAATGATGGAAAGCGAAATCTCAAAACTTTTACGACTAGAAGACGAACTAAGAAAGCGTGTTGTTGGTCAAGAAGAAGCGATAGAAGCAATTTCTGATGCTGTTCGGCGATCTCGCGCAGGTTTGCAAGATGCCAGAAAACCAATTGGGTCGTTTATTTTTCTTGGGACAACAGGTGTAGGAAAAACAGAATTGGCAAAAGCATTAGCAGAGTTTCTATTCAATGATGAAAATGCAATGACTCGAATAGACATGAGCGAATACCAGGAAAAACATTCTGTATCGCGCATGGTTGGCGCACCTCCGGGATATGTTGGTTACGAAGAAGGCGGACAACTTACGGAGGCAGTTCGCAGACGCCCCTATTCGATTGTGCTTTTGGATGAAATTGAAAAAGCCCATCCAGATGTATTCAATGTGCTTTTGCAAGTTTTGGACGACGGACGTCTTACAGACAACAAAGGACGCGTTGTTAATTTTAAAAATACTATAATTATCATGACCTCCAATTTAGGTTCAGATGTGATTCACGAAAAGTTTGACACTGCAAAACCTGCAGACTTGGAAAAAGTGGCAGAATCAGCAAAGATTGAAGTAATGGAATTACTCAGGCAGCGAATTCGACCAGAATTTTTAAATAGAATTGACGAAACAATTATGTTTTTACCGCTTACGAAGGAAAATGTTAGAGAAATTGTTACTATTCAATTAGAGGTGCTTAGAAAACAATTAAAAGAAAAGGAAATAAAACTTGTTATAACAGATGACGCATTCAATTTTATTGCTGAAACTGGATACGATCCGTATTTTGGAGCTAGGCCAGTTAAACGCGTAATTCAAAAAAACGTTTTAAATGAATTATCAAAAGCACTATTAAGCGGAACAATAGACCGCACACAAAATGTTGTAATGGATATTTTTGACGGGAAAATTGTATTTAGAAAACCGATTCTCGAATCAGAGGAAATTTAACTATCTAACTTATTCATTGAGAGATAGATCATTCTCAACTTGAAAAAAGGATATAGAGTAAAATGAAAAAAGGAGTAGCTGTGCTACTCCCTTTTTTTTACCTAACCTGATTATTTTGAAACCACTCTACGATAATCGGGTCAAATATAGTAATAACTATGCCAAAAGCGTTAACTAATTGAAAAATAATTTATTAATTTTTCAATTAGCAATGGCATTATCCCAAAATGGAAATATAATTCCCGTTTTGAGAATTTTTCTCAATTTTAAAACTGATTTAAATAGACCTTTTTAAAAGTATATTGATTAACCTTTTTAGTACTAGACAACTAAAAACCATTTTAGGTTGCATAGAACTAATTACACCTAGAATTAATTACATCAAAATTAGTTTACTTAAAAAAAATAGAAATTCCTTTAAAAAACAGTTTCATTGGTTAAAATAATTTTCAGAGGTTTTTGCAAAACAATAAGTTCGCGATTGTGAACAAGTAAACAACAACGAAACCTTTTAATAAAAGCAACAATGAAAATTCTCTCTCCAAAAAAAAATAACGCCATCCTTTTTTTTAAATTCCCGATTGAATTTAACCTAAAAAAAGAACTTACTAGAAAGCGCACTATCCACTTACAAACATTGTTTGGTGTTTTTTTAGTACTTACAATTGTTTTGAATTCCGATCTATTTGCGCAAAGCTCAAGTTCAAAAGGTCTACCCATCGCCTATTGGGATTTTGAAGACAATGCAAACAGAACAGTTTCCGAAACCACTGTAGAACAAGCGATTAATCCAAACTGTGTTTTTCAAGGGAAATTTGGTGGTGCAACAACCACAATTTGCAACATTAATGGAAACGGAACGTCTTATGGCACTGCTAATTTCACTAGTGGTGCAGCTATTGTATCTGGAGGATGGACGACTTCTAATTCCCCCATAGCTCCAACAAGTCCTGCAAATAATTCAACTCAAACGTTTTTTGAATTTAGAATCAATACAACTGGTTTTTCAGGAATCGGTTTTAGTATAGATATTTATTCAAATGGTTCAAATTCTAACTTTCCCCGCAGCGCCTACAGTATTAGCACCGATTTGGGTGTGACTTGGACTGCTTTTTCGGGTAATTTATCTTCACAAGGAAATTGGACGCCTCATTTTTTTTCCTTGCCACCTTCGGCAGATAATATTTCTGAATTACGAATTATTTTTTCCGGGTACAAGTCTGGGAATAACTCAAATTGTAGCGTAGGAGACGATGGAATTTTAGCTTTGGATAATTTACAGATTTTCTCAACAGGCACAACCGCCGGCGCTGGACTTAAAAATTCATTGAACGAGCCTTCCATCTATACGAGTTATACGAGTGGTCAAACTGGTTTTGTTTGGATTCGCTATAATAACTTTTCTATTCGAAGTAATTCAACATTTAATTTAACTTCAGATATCGCAATTGGATCCGCAACAATTGCAGGAAGCGTTGATGTGTTATCTAGTGGAATTCTCGATTGTGGCAGCAGCACTTCTCGAAAAATATATACCACAAACGGAACATTATCTACCGTTTCTGTTAATTCAGGCGGTACTATAATTTGTCGAAGTCCAGATGGGATTTCTGCGGCTGGAACCACAACAGGAAACATTCAAACTACTACTAGAAATTTTAATACCGGAGGAAATTATGTGTATAAAAATTCTAGTTCTTCTTCCTATTCTCAAAATACAGGAACCGGCCTTCCTGGAACGTTGATTGGAAATTTAACAATAAACAATCCGTCAGGCGTTAATTTAACCGCAACAACAAATGCTAATTCTCCAAGTGTTTTATACTTAACATCCGGAAATTTAATTTTAGGCGTTAATGATTTTAAAGCAAATTCAGTTAATGGCGGAACGGCGAGCAGTTATGTTTGCACACCATCAACTGGCGTGCTAAAGCAATTAGTACAAACCAATCCTGTTACTTTTCCAATTGGAAATTCCAGTTATAATCCTGCAATACTTACAAATGCTGGCACAAGCGATTTATTCCATTTACGGGTGATTGATAATGTTACCGATAATGGAACCGGAACAGGTGCTACAACGATTCTTCCCGTTATAAAACGAACGTGGATGGTAAACGAAGAAATATCTGGCGGAAGTAATGTAAACTTGAATCTATTTTGGAATGGCGTTTCGGAGGAAATAAACAATTTCCAAGCTTCCACACCTTACATTGGTCATTACATTACCTCCAACAACCAATGGACAAATATTGGCGGTTCTCCTGGTTCGCAAAATATTGAAAGTTCAGGAATAACAACCTTTTCGCCTTTTAGTATTTTTTCAGATGATCCTTCTCCACTTCCAGTTGAGCTACTAAATTTCCAAGCAAATTGCATAAATGATGCTAAGAATGAGGTAACATGGTCAACGGCAAGTGAGCACAACTCTAGCCATTTTTTATTGGAAAGTTCAGAAGATGCTTTTAATTGGACAAACTTAAAAACAATTCCGTCTGCGGGGAATTCCACTAGTTTACAGAATTATTCCTTTTTGGATAATCGTAACGTAAATAATCCGATTTACTATCAATTAACGCAATTTGATACCGATGGAAAATATAAGACATACCCAATCATCAGCAATGCGTGTTCGAATATGGATCAGCAGGAAATAATAGTTTATCCAAATCCGAATGCTGGTGTTTTTTATTTAAAAATAAACTCATTATTAAAACTTGAAAATGCGGACCTCAAAATAATTGATTCTAAAGGTTCGGAAATAATGAAACAAAAAATAGATATAAACAGCGGGACAACTAATATTTATGTGGAAGATTTTTCGCTGGTAAAAGGCATTTATTTTCTTAAAGTAAGCCATGAATACTATAATTACCCTCTGAAAAAAATAGCTGTAAATTAAGTGAAGCATTAGAAACTTGGGTTGAACATGTATAGCTAGAGTATCATACTAAAATAAAAAAGTGGCTAATTAGCTGCTTTTTTTGCTTAAACCTAAAAAGGCATTTATTTCTCTAATTCTTCCACTAGTCTAAAATCAACTCTTCTGTTTTTCCCTCTTCCTTTTTGGGTGGCATTAGAATCAACAGGTTTGGACAAGCCATAATTCTCCACTAAAATGCGATTCACAGAAACACCATTTGCAATTAACTATTTACGAACAATAACTGCTCGTTTTTTAGATAATTTTCCTGCCTAATCTTTATACTTGCACACTATTTTCACGTTGGGAATTTCAATGTAAATATCTTAGATTTATTTGTTCAAAAGTGACTCCGTTTTCTTCCTTAAACTATTATCTTTGTGACCTAAAATTAAATTTGAGAAAATAAAATGAGTACAGCATTAGGAAATCACATTCTTGTTGAGTTTATGAATTGTGATCCAAACATCATGAACGATGTAGCGGCAATTGAACGTGACATGGTTGCTGCAGCGCAGAAAGCAGGCGCAACAGTTATCAATTCAACTTTTCACCACTTTTCACCTTTTGGTGTTTCTGGTGTGGTAGTGATTCAAGAAAGTCATTTGGCAATCCATACGTGGCCAGAATATGGTTATGCTGCAGTAGATCTATTTACGTGCGGTGAAATGGATGCCTGGATTTCTTTTGATTATTTGAAAGAATGTTTTAAATCTCAATCCTACTCGGCTATTGAAATGAAACGTGGATCTGTCAATTTATTGACGCGCAACGATTTCGATATGACCACCATGCGCCAAAAAGCTGGAGAATGGAGAAATCCAGAATTTTTCACCCGCAACGTTTGGTTTACGGATAAAGATGAAAATCAGGCTTTATCGCTACGATTCACAGGGGAAGTTTTCTTTGATGTTCAATCGCCGTTTCAACGCGTTAGAATCCTAGAGTCCTATAAATACGGGAAAATGCTTGCCTTGGACGATATGGTAATGACAACAATCGAAGACGAATTCCATTACCACGAAATGATTTCTCACCCTTCGATGTTCACCCATGGAAATGCCAAAAACATACTTGTTATTGGCGGTGGCGATGGTGGAACAGTGCGTGAAATTTTGCGCCACGAATCTGTCGAGAAAGTTACGATGGTTGAAATTGACGGAGAAGTAATTGATGCGTGTAAAGAATTTTTACCGCAAATTGCAGCTGAATTTGATAATCCTAAATTGGATCTGATAGTTGGAGATGGAATTGCTTATTTAAAAACTGCAGCAGCGGAATCCTTCGATATTATTATTGTGGATGGTTCGGATCCGGTAGGTCCGGCAGAAGGGTTGTTTTCCGTTGAATTTTATACCAACTGCTACAATGCATTGAAAAAAGACGGTATATTGGTGGCACAAGGAGAATCTCCAAAATTCAATGAAAAAGCATTTTCAGAATTAAACCATACGCTACAGGATATTTTCGGAAAAGATAAAGCACCAGTTTCGTTGTTTTTTGTACCAACCTACCCTTCAGGCATGTGGAGTTTCCAATATGGTTTGAAAGGTGATTCACACCCAAAAATGATTGAAAACGAATCTATAGTTGACGCATTTGTAGAATCAAAAGGTTTACGCTATTACAATGCGGATGTGCACAAAGGCAGTTTTGCAACGCCCAATTTTGTAAAAGCTTTATTGAAAAAATAAATAAAAAAGGTAGCATTCAATTTTGGATACTACCTTTTTCTAATACCCTATTTATATGTCTTTTGATCCAAACGGTGTTGGAATTGCCAACGGAAATTTATTTGGTTTTCCCGTAACGGAAAGCGAAGCGGATATTCTAATTATCCCAATTCCATGGGACGCTACAGCTTCGTATGGCAAAGGGACAAGTGACGGTCCGCAGGCAATTTTAACAGCTTCAACGCAATTGGATTTTTACCATCCAAAATTGGACAAAGCCTTCGAAACAAAAGTTTTCATGTCTCCAATTTCGAAGGAATGGCAAGAAATTAATTCCAAATTATGCATTGAAGCACTAGAATACATTGACTTTTTAGAAAATGGCGGGAAATTAGAAGAAAATCCTGCGTTTCAACTAACTGTTTCAGAGATTTCATCCGCTCAAAATGCGTTGAAAGAAAACCTTAAAAATAGAGCAATTGAAGCCATTCAAAAAGGGAAAATTGTTGGCGTTTTAGGAGGCGAACATTCTACGCCACTTGGTTTGATTGAAGCAATTGACAGTCAAAACAAACCATTTGGAATCCTTCAAATTGATGCACATGCTGATTTGAGAGATGCTTACGAAGGTTTTGAACAATCGCACGCAAGTATCATGTTCAACGCCTTAAAAAACTGCAAAAACTTACTGAAACTTGTGCAAGTTGGTATCCGAGATATTGCGCAATCTGAAGTAGATTTAATTGAAAAAAGTGAGGGTAGAATTTCCACATTTTTTGATTGGAGTTTGAAAGAAGCACAATTTAGAGGAGAAACTTGGGAAAGTCAAATTGACAAAATAATCAGAGATCTTCCTGAAAACGTATACATTTCTTTTGATATTGACGGATTATCGCCCGAACTTTGTCCAAATACAGGAACACCAGTAGCGGGAGGATTCAAATTAGAAGAAATAAATTACCTCTTTTTTAAAGTAGTAGAATCTGGAAAAAGAATTGTTGGTTTCGATTTGAACGAAGTAGCACCAGGTAACGAAGGCGATTGGGACGCAAATGTCGGTGCACGAGCGCTGTGGAACTTAGTCTGCGCAGTAGAAAAAAATAGGAGATTATTTCAATCTTAACGTTTAAATCTTGGTAGTTTAAGACTAATTTTCAAAATATAGGAAAGAATGTTTCAGAAAGTAAACAAAGTAATCGTATTTATTCTGGCAGCTATTTTGCTGTTTTGCGCCTATAAATTAGTTGTTCCAAACGAAATTCAACCCTACGCAATCCTTGGATTTGCAGCGTTTTTATCCTTCGGAATTTATTTTGGATTGGTAACAAGCTCATCCATACCAAAAAAATATTATACCGCATTTTCTGTCCTTGCATTCCTAAATATTCTTGTTTTAGTTGCTGATTATTTCTACCCGGAATTTCTTAAAACAACCTGGAACTATTCGTTTGCACTGCTATTTCTCCTTCTTTTCTCCACCCTACTTTTCAAATTGAAAAAACATTCTGGAAGTTTTGCAAAATTTGTGTTTTATTTGATTTTAGTGGCGGGAATACTTATCGAGATTGCACTTATTTTTAAGATTTCAACTGCTAATTTCTATACTGGCTTGTATTACCTTCTAATTTTAGTGAGTGCTTCTACCCTATTGTTATTCGGCTTGGAAATCAAACGAAATAAAACGGTAAAATAACTAGATTTTCAATACACAAAAGTTCCGAAACCGTAGATGCGTTTCATCCAATAATCTGATTTTTCAAGTTCCGTTAGAATAACGCCTTTGGAGGAACTAGCATGAATCATCACCAATGGTTTTCCCTTTTCCGAAACTATCATTCCAACATGGGATATTCCGGATCCATTATCAAAGAAAATCAAATCCCCTTTTTGCGCATTCTTCTCCTTGATCTTTTTGGAATTCTCGTGTTGATCCACCGCTCTTCTCGGTA
>JBEDAD010000087.1:0-3392 GCA_041177985.1 Bacteroidota bacterium
AATCTTCAAGCGATTTTCGTCCATAAAAAATGCTAAAAACGAATCTTCATTCTTGAAATGGGAGGTTCCCTTGGAGATTCTGTGTTTTTTTAGTCCGGCAGAGGAAGCGGATCGGTGATGCCCATCTGCAATATACGTTGCGGGAATTTTTTCAAACGCTGCAACCATCTTCTTTGTTTCCAACGCTGGTAAAATCCACAATTCGTGTTTTATTTTATCCGTAGTGGTAAATTCATATTCAGGCCGTGTTTTTGTATATTCCACCAATAAATCATCAATCGATTGTTCGTGCGGATAAGATAGGAGCACTGGCTCGGCGTTGTATCCAACAACATCGAGATAATTCGTAAACATTGCTTCGCGCGATGTTAAAGTCGCTTCGTGTTTTTTTATTAAATCGTTTTCGTATTCTGCGATATTTGCACCGGCAATAATCCCTGTAAATTCGTGCCCATCCTTTGTTTGTCGGTAAATATAAACATGTGGTTCTTTGTCCTGAATCAAAATCCCTTCGTTTAGAAATTCTGTATATTTCTCACTGACGAGATTAAACCGTTCTTTTGTGTTTGCCTCGGTATTTATTTTGCTTCCGAACTCCGGATTTATTATCCTTAAAAATGTGTATGGATTGGATTCCAATTTTGCCATTAACACATTCTTTTTGTAGGAATAATAAGGTCTCGTAGCTACGAGATGCACTTTGTCTCGAACTGGACGCAACGCTTTAAAAGGAGCTATTTTTGTCAAGATTTCAGAAGTTAATTATTAAATTTTCGGGGGAAATTGTCCTATAATTAAACGCGCTAACTCTTCACCAATACGATCTTGTGCTTCCAACGTTGCAGCTCCAACATGCGGTGTACAAGCAATATTTGGATGTTGCAACAATTCTTTTCTTGGATTTGGTTCATTGTCAAATACGTCCAATGCTACCGCAGCAACTTGTCCTGTTTCTAGTGCAACCAATAAATCGGCTTCGTTAATAACGCCACCGCGAGCAGCATTTACCAAACGAACGCCTTTTTTCATTTTTGCAAATTCTTTCGCTGTAATCACAGCACTTCCATCTGCTTGTTTTGGAACGTGCAAGGAAATATAATCCAATTTTGAAAGTACATCCCCCAATGCAGTATGCGGCGTGATTGTCACAACGGCTGAATGGCCATTTCCAATCGGAATAGTTATATCTACTGGATTTGGCATAAATTGATCAATTGCCAAAACATCCATTCCACAGCCTAAAGCATACGAAGCCAAACTTTGTCCGATTCTTCCAAACCCAATGATTCCAAGTGTTTTTCCACGCAACTCAACGCCTTTGGAATACTTCTTTTTTAAAGTTGAAAAATCGCCGGTTTCCATATTTTTGTAGGAATCATTCAACGATCTTGAAATCGAAAACAAATGACCCATTACCAATTCTGCAACCGATTGAGAAGAGGAAGCTGGCGTATTAATAACCGTAATTCCTTTTTCTCGGGCATACGCAACATCGATATTGTCCATTCCAACGCCGCCACGACCAATTAATTTTAAATTTGGACAAGCGTCTATTACTTCTTTTCGAACAGTTGTTGCACTGCGCACTAAAATCATTTCAATTCCCTGCGCATTAACGGCATTTGCTAGCTCGTTTTGTTCAACTTTTTCCGTTATCACAGTAAAACCTGCATCTTCTAATAAGGATTTTCCAAGTGCTGAAATTCCATCGTTAGCCAATATTTTCATACGTTTAAATTGGGTTTTTAAGTATTTCTAACCGTTAACACGGGTAAATTCTTTCATTACATTCACTAAAACCTGCACACTTTCTATTGGTAAAGCATTGTACATCGATGCTCTGTAGCCGCCTGTAGATCTGTGACCTGGTAAACCAACAATTTCTGCAGCTTTCCACATTTTGTCGAAAGATTCTTGTAAAGAATCGTTTTCCAAAAGGAAAGTAACATTCATGTTTGATCGGTCTGCTGATGCAACGGTTCCTCTAAATAATGGATTACTATCTATTTCGCTATACAATAATGCTGCTTTTGCATTGTTTCTGATTTCCATTTCCTTTACCCCGCCATTTGCAAGTAAATGGCGCAGGTTCAACATCGCGACATAGATTGAAAAAACAGGAGGTGTATTTAACATCGATTCTTTTTCTACTTGCTGTTGCAAGTCAAAATAAGTTGGCATGAAGGAAGAAGTAGATTTCCCTAAAATTTCATCTTTCACAATGTAAAGTGTTGCTCCAGCAGGACCTAAGTTCTTCTGTGCTCCGGCGTAAATCAAATCAAAATCCCCAATATTGATTTCTTTGGAAAAAATATCGGACGACATATCACACACTAACGGTAAATTCGTTTTTGGGAATTCTTTAAATTGTGTGCCGTAAATTGTATTATTCGATGTAAAATGAATATAATCAACATCAGTAGGAATGGCATAATCTTTTGGGATATAGGAGAAGTTTTTATCTTCTGATGATGCAAAAACGGATACGTCCACACCAACTTTCTTCGCTTCTTTAATTGCTCCTGCTGCCCAAACACCTGTGTTAATGTAACCAGCTTTTTTTGTTTCTCGCAACATATTTAACGCTGCAATTGTAAATCCAAGCGTTGCGCCACCTTGCAGGAAAGCAACGGAATAGCCGGAAGGAACATGTAGCGCCTTTTTCACTAAATCCATTGTTTCATCCATCACAGCAACAAAGTCTTTGTGGCGGTGGGAAACTTCTAAAATTGAAAGTCCATTAAAATCAAGAACAGCATCTGCTGCTTGATGGAATACTTCTTGTGGCAAAATACAAGGACCTGCTCCGAAATTATGCTTCATGTTACACGTTATTAAAAAACAATTAAAAATACACTACAAAATTGAAAAAAAAGAAGTTCTAGAATTTAAATACAGGATTTCTTTTTTCACCAAAGAATAGTTCAAAAAAAAAGCTGCCAAAATTGACAGCTTCCATTTTAATACTTATTTATTCTTCTGTTTTCTCAACTTCTTTCTTCGCCGCTGCTGGCTTCTTCGCCGCTGCAGGTTTCTTTACTGTTTCAGCTTTCGGTGCTGCCACCTTCTTAGCTGCTGTTTTCTTTTCAACAACCTTTTCTTCTTTTTCGGTTGCTTTCTTTACAGAAGGTTTAACAACGACAGCTGAACTTTTTTTCTTACGCGTATTTCCGTAAGAACCCATTGTTCGCTTACCTTTCGTCGTTTTTTTATCTCCTCTTCCCATGATTGTGATTTTATTAAAGTAATTTTTTATTAACTAATGACTTGAAATAGCCGATACAAATATATTAATCTTTTTTAAATAAACGTTTTCGAATTTCATCTTCCAATGCTTGTCCACCGTTCAAAATTTTTCGACACCACTTTAATTTTAAACTAGTTTGCTCTTC
>JBEDAD010000088.1:0-3533 GCA_041177985.1 Bacteroidota bacterium
CTCCTTTACCAAATTGATCTTGAATTATTTTTTGGTTTAAGGTTAAAATTTAATTGTTACTGAATTATTAAAATTATATAAATTTTCAAGTGTAGTTGATTCAGACACTAACTTAACCAACCTTAGGCCTTGAGGTATTTTTTTTTGAAATGTCCCATAGCCAACAAACGTATAATAAGTTGATTTACCAATGAATTGATTATCGACATAAACATCAAAATTCTTTTGGTTTCCCGGTTGAGCACCGTTATTATTAATGTTTAGATAAAATTTAATTGATTTAATTAAAAAACTTTTTTCTGAAATAGATTCCTTTTTCTTCCTCTTATTGAAAGTTGTTAATCTAATTGTATAGGCTCCATTTTCTGAAAGTATATTCAGTACAATATTTGGATTTTTTTCTTCATAACTTTGAGTTATTGTGCCACTTGAATTAATAATTTCCCATTTACAATTGGCGGAATTTATGGAAAGGTTATCATATTCTATTGCATCACCAGCAGAATACTCGTATTTTTTCAATGAAAAATTTGACTCAGGCGCTTTTCTACATCCATAATTCAGTATTAACAAAACGATAATAAAGCTTAAAAATTTGAGATTAAATATTTTCATAAGTAACTTGTTTTAATATTTGTATTTTTTATATTATTTGTTTCGAAGTGATAATGTAAGTTTCATTATGTCCCCAGCCCGAAGTGATATTTTTTTTTCGAGCAGTTTTAGATAACAGCTAACCAAGCTCCTTTTTTAGTCTATAACTAAGACTTCCAAACCGGGTAACACAAAAAGTATTTCTCCACTGGGCTAGCCAACGCAGAAATATTTAAATTATCTGACGCTTCGCTGAGGTCTATAATTTCGCCATTCTTCATTAGCATGTTGATATTCTGCTTTTTCTGGTTGTAGGCTTTGTTGCTCAAAATATCCGAGTAAACAAAGAAATCTACTTCGCTGTCTTCCAACTCATAATGGTTTTGAGCCAATTCGCGCTCGTGTTGCAAACGTTCCGCACTAAACGGTTCTTTGGAAATTTCAATTTTGAATAAATCCCTATTCACCAAACGCTTTGCCAGCATAGACAATACCTTATCTGAATGGTTTTGCCAAACTTTCAACGCGCCCAAAATATCATAATCGTCTAATGCTGCAAAATGATCCAAAACGCGCGGGTCGGACTCAAAATCGTGCATTTTCACGTCGTTTTTCAAAAAATACGCTAAAGTTGGACTAGCAAATAATTCTTGCCCGGATTTTGCCACTTGTTTTGCTCTGCGCAAGGCATGAATCAGCATAAACTCCGCCGCGACAACTGTTTTGTGCAAATACACCTGCCAATACATTAGGCGTCGTGCAACGATGAATTTTTCGATGGAATAAATGCCTTTTTCTTCCAAAACCAAATTACCATCTTTCACGTTGATCATTTCAATCAAACGATCGCTTCCAATAATTCCTTCGCTCACGCCAGTATAAAAACTATCGCGGTTCAAATAATCCAAGCGATCCATGTCTAATTGACTCGAAACCAATTGGTGTAAAAAAGGTTTTGAATGTTCGTTTTTAAAGATTAAAAGAGCGTGTTCCAAATCTTCGCCAAACTCTTTGCTCAAGCGTTCAATGAAAAATCCAGAAATTTCTTCGTGGCTAACACCAGACACAATGTCGTATTCCAGCGCATGGCTGAACGGTCCGTGACCAATATCGTGCAATAAAATTGCAATTAAAACCGCGCGTTCTTCTTCCGAAGTTATTTCGTGGCCTTTTCTCCGAATCGTTGCGATAGCGAGCGTCATCAAGTGCATAGCGCCTAAAACATGGTGAAAACGCGTATGCAAAGCTCCAGGATAAACCAGGTGACTCATTCCCAATTGCATAATTCGGCGCAATCTTTGCATGTAAGGATGTTCAATTAAATCGAAAATAAACGCGTCAGGAATTGAAATAAAACCATATACTGGATCGTTAAAAATTTTCTTTTTGTTATTTCGGTTGAGAATTGGTCGCAATTGAATAATTTTAAAATCAAATTCAAAACTATAAAATAAAGCGCACATGCAAGGCAAAATACTTTGGGCAGATGACGAAATCGACTTATTAAAACCACATATTATCTTTTTAGAATCAAAAGGTTACTCCGTTGATGCCGTAAACAGTGGTTCGGAAGCGGTAGATAAAAGCAACGAAAACAACTACGATATTATTTTTCTGGACGAAAATATGCCTGGAATTTCCGGATTAGAAGCGCTCGCTCGAATCAAAGAATCTAAGCCTTACGTGCCAATCGTGATGATTACAAAAAGCGAGGAGGAACATATCATGGAAGAAGCAATTGGCAGCAATATTGCCGATTATTTGATAAAACCAGTCAATCCGAATCAAATTTTATTGAGCATCAAAAAGAATCTGGATCAAAGCAAATTAGTTTCTCAAAAAACAAATTCCAATTACCAGGTGGAATTTCGGCAGTTGGGCATGTTGCTGAACGGCAGATTAGATGCAGCTGAATGGAGCGATTTATACAGCAAGTTAGTTTTTTGGGAACTGGAGTTGGAGAAAATCGAAGATTCTGGGATGCGTGAAATTCTAGAAATGCAGAAAAAAGAGGCGAATAACCTTTTTGCACGCTTTATCGAACGCAACTATACCGATTGGTTAAACGGAACAGAAGATGCGCCACAAATGCTGCATACCTTAATGAAGGATAAAATCGCACCTTTCATTGGCAAGGAAAAAACATTTGTTTTGGTGATTGATAATTTGCGGTACGACCAATGGAAAGTGTTGCAGCCAATTTTCTCAAAATATTTTTCACTGGAAACAGAAGAAATTATTTATTCCATCTTACCCACCGCAACACAGTATGCACGAAATGCCTTTTTTGCTGGGTTGATGCCAAGTGAAATCGAAAAGAAATTTCCAAAATTGTGGAAAAATGAAGAAGATGAAGGCGGGAAAAATATGCACGAAAAAGAATTTTTGGAGGCTAATTTAACCCGTTTGGGCAAAAAAGTGAAATGGTCTTACACGAAAATAACCAATTTAGACGCCGGGCGAAAATTGTTGGATACCATGAACGAATTGAAAGAAAACGATGTCAATTTTATCGTATATAATTTCGTGGATATGCTTTCCCATGCGCGCACCGAAATGGAAGTAATTCGGGAATTAGCAGACGACGAAGCTGCGTATCGTTCCTTGACACTTTCTTGGTTTGAGCATTCTGCTTTGCACGATATCGTCAAAAAAATCGCGGAGTTTGGTGCGAAATTGGTGATTACGACCGACCACGGAACCGTAAAAGTGACGAATCCGATAAAAATTGTAGGCGAACGAAACACAAATACCAACCTTCGCTACAAAGCTGGTCGCGGATTATCCTACAACCAAAAGGACGTTTACCGTGTTGCCAATCCACAAGATGCTTTTTTACCTAAAATCAAAATGTCTGCTGAATTTGTTTTTGCCAAAGAAAACGACTTTTTTGTTTACCCAAATAATTACAACCATTTTGTGAATTATTACGGACAAAC
>JBEDAD010000089.1:0-20289 GCA_041177985.1 Bacteroidota bacterium
TTTCTACTAAATGAAGTGCATCTGTTAATCGCGAAAATCCTTTTTCCGCAGCATTTAAAGCATCTTGTGTGAAGTCTAAATTACTTCGGTAATGCGCTTGCATCATGAAAAACCGAATTACGTTTGGACTATAGGGTTTATCAAACAGCTCGGTTGTTCCTTCCACAATTTCTTTTGGCAGGAAAAAATTTCCTAGAGACTTGCTCATTTTTTGGCCATTCACATTGAGCATATTCGCATGCATCCAATATTTTGCTGGATTACAGCCTAGTGAACCACAATTTTGCGCTATTTCATCTTCGTGGTGCGGAAATTTCAAATCCATTCCGCCGCCGTGAATATCGAAATGTTTTCCTAAATATTTTGTGCTCATCGCAGTGCATTCGATGTGCCAACCAGGATTTCCATCTCCCCATGGAGAGCGCCAAATTTGCATATCGTCTGCATTTCCCTTTTTCCAAAGCGCAAAATCGGCGAAGAAATGTTTTTCTTCTTGCGCTGTTAATGCGCGTGTTTCTTCCGATAGTTCGTCTATTTTACGACCACTTAACGTTCCGTATTCAAATGATTCGCTGTATTTTTTAACATCAAAATAAACGGAACCGTTCACGATATAGGCAAATCCATTTTCGATTATTTTTTCTATGATCTCAATTTGCTCTTGAATATGTGCAGTTGCAGTTGGTTCTATACTTGGCGGTAAAAGGTTGTAGATACGCTGTAATTCTTGGAATTTCACATTGTATTTATAGACAATTTCTAGCGATTGAAGTTGTTCAGATCGAGCAGCTTTCCCAATACTATCCACTTCTTCGCCAGCACTATTGGTAATATGTCCTGCGTCTGTAATATTTCGCACGTATTTTACCTGATAATGCAGCAATAAATAACGGTAAATCATATCGAAATTAATGAACGTTCGCATATTTCCCATATGCGGTTCACTGTACAAAGTTGGACCGCAAACATACATGCCAACATGCCCAGTTTTAATTGGTTCAAATTTTTCTTTTTGTCCGCTAAGACTATTGTAGATATATAAATTGTGCTTGTGGTTGCTCATGTTCCCTCTTTAAACAGTGTAAAGTTACTATTTGTTTTTAAACCGATCCAATGGTTTGTTCAATTACTATGGAACACCCATTTTAAGAGTAATAAATTTAAACAAAGTAAACTAATACCAATCAAAAGGGCTAAACTAAAACTTTTGAGAAGTTGTTTTTTTGGAGGAAGAATACCTCGAAACCTACTAATGGTTGAGCTATTATCTGGCGCAGTTAAAAACATCACCGAAATCCAAACAAATGTTGTTGTAGTGGTAACGAAAATTAATTGCCAACTGTAGGCATCTAGTGGTGATAAACGAAAAGCATTTGGGTGAAATGATACATACAGTTGAAAAATCAAAGTACAAATTCCTGAAGTTAGCATGGCGGAAAGCTGACTCCAAGCATTAATTCTCAGCCAAAACCAGCGCAATATGTAAATTGGAGCTACGCCAGCCGAGATGGAGAATATTACTTTTATGATATTTTGTAAATTAGATACATTTAATGCAATAATTAGCGAAATGATACTCAACATTGCCATACTTCCGAATGAGATTCTAGTGTAATGACGTTCAGTTCTATTTTTTTGAAGGTATGTTTTGTAGAAATCGACTACTAAAAAAGATGCACCCCAATTCAACAAAGATTCGGAGGTAGTAATGAATATAGCAAAAAATCCCAAAACGCAAAAAGGCGCAATCCACTCGGGAACCGTATTGAAAATTCCTTGAATAAATCCTGCTTCTGATCCAGATGTATGTTGCATGGAAATTGTCATCACCGAAAGCATAATCACAAGTATTGAAAGAAAAAGTTGCAGGATAATTGGCGTTATACTTGCTTTTATCACATTCCATTGTCCTTTGGTCGCTGTAAACCTCGACATTTCAGGTCCGCCGCCATCGAAGAGTTGAGCGCTCCACCATTGAATTCCAACAAAGACAAATAGGAGATTCCACTCTTGCGTAAGGCCGGTTGCGGGGAATAAATTAGACTTATTGGAATTCTCACTATTGAATTTTAGTAATGTATTTTCCCAGCCTCCAGATGCGGAGTACAAATAGTAAAATACTATGACAAGACTCATTCCATAGATGATTGAATGGAAAACATCCAGTTTGAGTTTTAATTGTAGGCTATTTTTAAGTGCGAATAGAATTAATATAAAAGCGGTTACATAAACCGCTGTTTGCGAAGTAAATCCGTAGTATATTTCTAAAATTCTGCTGAAGGCCAAAACTTGAAAGCCAAGTAAAAATGAAACTACTAATCCTCCAACGTAAATAGATCTGAATTGGTGCAAAAAAAAAGCTCCCTTGCCGGAAAATCGAAAAAGAATAAATTGATTATCCGTAATAAAATCAAGTTTTGACCAAAGAGGTGCGAAAACAAGTGGAACAATTGCCGCACTTATCAGTCCTGGGAAAAAAAGCCAAAGTCCCCAAAGTCCTTTTTCTTCCAAAATCCCAGTATATATTTGGCCTTGTTCCATCGATATCTGCAGCATGAATAAGGAAACACCAGAAATAATCCAATTCGTTTTTCGGGATGATTTAAAAATTCCTTGAACTATTTCTTTCTTTTGATAAAAGACCAATAATGCTAATGCTAGAAAGTAAATAAGAACGATCACCATTCTAGTTATTTGTAATTTGAAGAAAGAAAATAAGTACTGCCAATATCTTTTAATTTGGAAAAGCCTTTCTGAATAAAACTATCTGTAAAAATACCGCTTTAATTAATTTATGCAATTGATTTTAGAAACAATGTGTAGCTGCCTACTTATTCCTTTCTCTAATAGATTTGTAAAAAACATTTCAAATTTTCATCGAAATGTTTTCAAGGTTTATCGCTATTGAGATGGGTTTTTATATCAAAAATTTACCCCGATAATGTAATTTAGTACTTGCCCTTTGACATGTTTTAAGTTAGGTTAAATCACCTGTTTTTTTAATGGAAAATCGATGAGGAATTGCAATCCAAGTAGGGAATGATTTCTTTTAAATTACTATTTGAATAATATTGTGGGACAAATGAAAATAATTCGGGGAATAATGTTTTTAAAACTGTGTGCTGAGAAATTGGAATTTCGGAGTGCAGTAAAATTGCTTCGCCTAAATTAAAAAAAACGATGCGTTGTTCTTCCAAATTCCATTTTTTCTGATTTTTCAGAATGAAGTTGAAAACTTCTTCCAAATAATCAAAACTTTTTTTCGTTTGACCCAAAAGTTTATAATAGAGAATTTTACAGGAGAAATAGCGAGCCACTGGAAAAATATGGATACGAAGCAAATCCTTTTCTAGAAGTTCTAATTCTGTAAAAAGAATTTTCCCAATTTTTAGCGCTTTATTTTTATTTCCTTGAATGAAATGATACCTAAAAAGAAGACAATTTCCGAATAAGGTATCTTGCAAATCTCGAATATTTTCAGTTGGTTTTAAATTTCTTAAATAATACTCTATGCCTGCTTCATAATTTGGAATTCGAAAACGTGGATCTGCAAAAATCTCGAAGAAACTTTCCCGAATGATGGGCAACGTATGGAAATTTTTGAAGAATTTAAGATTTTCATTTGGATTCGAAATCAAGGATTTGAATATTTCTTGTCCGAGCATAATTTTTTTGTCAAAATCTACATCTTTTGGAAATTGTTCTGCATAGGAATAAAGAGGCTTTAATTTATCCGTGTGAATACAAATCTCAATTAAACTCTTAATAGGCGTGCCATTAATTTGTATTCTTCCATATCCTTGCGCAAATGTATCTAGTTCCTGTTGGTGCAGTTCAAATTTAGACCAGCTTGGAAAACCACAAAATCGCGAAAGTATGTCCAGCGTATGAATATATGGTGTGTTATTTTTTCCATCCCAAAGGAATAGGCGATAAATTGTGCTTTCTGAAATTGTTGGCAATTGTGAATCATGTATCAATTGACTTACTTTTCTGCAGTCTAATTTCGTACGAATAGGGAACCCAATTTTGACACAAATACAACGTAAAAGTTCATTTCTGTAGTAATCTGAAACAATGAATTTTGGCTTTGGCATTGACCAAGTAATTAATTATAGTATGTGAAAAAATTGCTAAATTAAAGATAACAAAATACCACGTAACAATACTTAAAAAAATACTTGAACTAACTTAAACTGAGTATACTATCCCGCTGAGCTCTTATGAAAGGCCTTTATTGTTTTTAAGAAACAAATAATAGGCATTTATCAAAACAATAGCGCTATTCGTTAAAATTATGGGGAAAGATCCAAGCAGAACGCCGTAAAAAATAAAGAACCCACATCCGATAGTATTAATAATCCGCAGAACAAAAATATTGCCCATTAAAAAGGATAAAAGGACAATTCCAGATGCAAAGTAGCCAATGTATTCCGTGTAAGATTCCATAATTTTAACAAAAACAGACGTTGAATTTACGTGTTAACTACTTCAATTTGATCCCCAATTCGGCCATTTGTTCAGTATTTAATGGAGAAGGCGCATCAATCATAGTATCCCGACCACTGTTGTTTTTTGGAAAAGCAATATAATCTCGAATAGATTCTGATCCGCCCATCGTTGCAACCAATCTGTCCAATCCGAACGCCAATCCTCCGTGAGGTGGCGCGCCATATTCAAATGCGCTCATTAGAAAACCAAATTGCGCCTGCGCATCTTCTTTTGAAAATCCAAGTAAATCAAACATGCGCGATTGTAAATCCCGATCGTGAATGCGTATGGATCCTCCTCCTAATTCTACGCCATTCATTGCCAAGTCGTATGCGTTTGCTCGAACGTTTCCTGGATCCGTTTGAATCAAGTGCATATCTTCTGGTTTTGGCGAAGTAAAAGGATGGTGCATGGCATGGTAGCGCCCGTTGTTTTCATCCCATTCCAACAATGGGAAATCCATTACCCACAAAGGTTTGAAAACATTTGGATTACGCAAACCAAGCTCGCTTCCAAGGTACAAGCGCAATTCATTCATTTGCTTGCGTGTTTTTTCCAAATCACCACTTAGAAGAAATAAGAGATCTCCTGCATTTGCATGTGCTTTTTTAGCCCAAGCGGCTAAATCTTCTTGCGAATAAAATTTATCTACCGATGATTTAAATGTTCCGTCTGCATTGCAGCGCAGATAAATCAATCCTTTTGCTCCAATTTGCGGGCGTTTTACCCATTCTGTTAATTCATCGATTTGTTTTCGTGTATATTCTACACAATCCACAGCATTTATAGCAATAACACTCTCTGCATCGTCAAAAATGGCAAATCCTTTTCCTTTTGTTTCGCTGTTAAGGTAGACGAATTCCATGTCAAATCGAATATCTGGTTTGTCCGAACCATAACGCGCCATTGCTTCAGAATAATCCATGCGCGGAAACGCTTCCGTGAAATCTACTCCTCGAACGGTTTTGAATAAATGTTTGATCAATCCTTCGAAAGTATTCAAAATATCGTCTTGCTCCACAAATGCCATTTCACAATCGATTTGGGTGAATTCCGGCTGACGATCCGCACGTAAATCCTCATCACGGAAACATTTTGTAATTTGATAATAGCGGTCGAAACCGGATACCATTAACAATTGCTTAAACGTTTGTGGCGACTGCGGTAAAGCGTAAAATTGTCCTTCATTCATGCGACTTGGCACTACAAAATCACGCGCTCCTTCAGGAGTTGATTTGATTAAAAATGGCGTTTCGATATCCAAAAATTCTTTTGAATCCAAATAAATTCTTGTTTGTAAAGCAACTTTATTTCGCAAGCGCAATTTCTCCTGCATTGTATTTCGTCTCAAATCCAAATACCGATACTGCAAACGCAATTCATCTCCGCCATCTGTTTCGTCTTCAATCGTAAATGGAGGTAATTTTGCGGAATTTAATATAACTAGATTGCTTACCACGATTTCAATTTCGCCCGTTGGCATATTTTTGTTCTTGCTTGTTCTTTCAATTACTTTTCCAGTGACTTGAATCACAAATTCCCTTCCAAGTTTCCCAGCTTGAGCGCATAATTCTGCATTATCTTCTAGATTGAAAGCCAATTGGGTAATACCATAGCGATCGCGTAAATCTAGAAATGTCATTCCGCCTAATTCTCGTGAGCGTTGCACCCAACCTGCGAGTGTTACTTCGTTTCCAATATGTGATGGGCGTAATTCGCCGCAAGTGTGTGATCTGAACATTGTGTGTAATTATTGAGTGAGCGAAGATACTAAATAACCAACTAATTATTAGCTTGTGAATAGAATTAAAGCTTCAACAGTGTACTTATTTGGTGTAATTTTTCTCTTGGAAGTGCTGGAGTAGAATATCTTTGGACAAGGGTTTTTCAAGGAAACCTTTGATCCGATTGTTGTTTTGAATTCGGTCTATTGCCCTCGGATCTATAGTCGCTGAAAGAATAAATAACTCCGTTTCCTGTAAGAAAAGCAATTGTTCTTCTGAAAAATTTTCGACCATTTCCAAGCCATCGACTCCGGATAAATGGAGATCAATTAAAATATAATCGGGTGCATTTTGATGGTTTTTTTCCAGCGATTGAAGGTAATTTAGTGTCTCTTCTGCAGAACAAGCAATTTCTATCGAACAGTTAGGAAAAACCTGTCGTATAATCGCTGACTGCACGATGCAAAGGATAGAATCGTCTTCAACAAGCAAGAAGTGAAGCATATAAATGAATGGTATTTAGATTGTTAATCTCTAATGTGTCAATTTAAAGTTAAGCACAATAATTTTAGTAAGCTCCACAAGGAGCTACTTTATTTTAGACGTAATTTCCGCTAGGATGTTCTTAAAGTGGAATATTTCCATGTTTTTTCTGCGGTAAAACTTCTGCTTTATTTTCTAGCATCTTAAATCCAGCAATTAGTTTTGCACGGGTTTCTTCCGGAAGGATTACATCGTCTATAATTCCACGCTCCGCCGCGCGGTATGGATTTGCAAATAGCTCAGCATATTCTGCTTCCTTCTCTTTCCATTTTTCCTCCGGATTGGATGCAGAAGCAATTTCTCGCTTGAAAATAATTTCAGCAGCTCCTTTTGCTCCCATAACAGCTATTTCTGCAGTTGGCCAAGCATAGTTTAAATCTGCACCTATATTTTTCGAGTTCATAACGTCAAACGCTCCACCGTAAGCTTTTCGTGTGATAACCGTAATGCGTGGAACAGTTGCTTCTGCAAAAGCGTACAATAATTTTGCACCATGGGTAATTATTCCGCGCCATTCTTGATCTGTACCAGGTAAAAATCCGGGAACATCTTCAAAAACAAGCAATGGAATATTAAACGCATCGCAGAATCGAACAAAGCGTGCTCCTTTTCTAGATGCATCAATATCTAAAACGCCTGCCATTGCTGCGGGCTGATTGGCGATAATTCCCAATGTTCTTCCTTCCAAACGTCCGAAGCCAACCACGATGTTTTTTGCAAAGTCTTCTTGTACTTCCCGAAAACTGGTGTCATCGATGACACTTTCTACAACTTTTCGAATGTCGTATGGAATTGTATTGTTTTCTGGAAGAATGTGCTTTATTGTCTCGAGTTTTGCTTTATTGAAGCTGAATTGTTTGGGATGCGGAGCTAATTCATTCGAGTTTTGAGGAAAATACGTTACTAAATCTCGCACTTTTTTCAAACATTCAACATCATTTGTTGCTATAAAATGATTCACGCCAGATTTTTCCGCATGTGCTTTTGCCCCGCCAAGATCTTCTGAAGTTACCGATTCATGCGTTACTGTTTTCACAACGTTCGGACCTGTCACAAACATGTAGGAGGTTTCTTCCACCATAAATATAAAATCTGTCAGTGCGGGAGAATAAACTGCACCGCCTGCACAAGGACCCATAATTACTGAAATTTGAGGAATTACGCCTGAAGCTCTTGTATTTCGGTAAAAAATATCCGCATAACCAGCAAGTGAAACAACGCCTTCTTGGATTCGAGCACCTCCAGAATCATTTATTCCAATCAAAGGAGCGCCATTTTTCATAGCTAGATCCATGATTCTGCAAATTTTTGCAGCATGAGTTTCGGAAAGGGAGCCTCCAAGAACCGTAAAATCTTGCGAAAATACGTATATTAATCTTCCATGAATGGTTCCAAAACCTGTAACAACGCCATCTCCGGGGAAAAGCTGTTTGTCTAAGCCAAATGCAGTAGAACGGTGTTCCACAAATTGCCCGATTTCTTGAAACGAATTTTCATCCAATAAAAGAGTGATTCGCTCCCGAGCACTTAGTTTTCCTTGTTCATGTTGTTTATCTATACGGGCTTTCCCGCCACCTAAATGGGAGTCTTCGCGTCTTTTTTGTAAGTCTGTATTTTTATCCATATTTGCCAAAGATTACTTTCTATGCGTGAAAGAGGAACAAATATAAGTTTTTTCTATTCTTCGAAAGTTGTAAGTTTTAGAAATCGTTGTATTGTGCAGAAACGGTATAAGATTCTACGTAAAATTATTTTGTGTTTATAGGTGTAAATAAAATTGTTTACTACTTTTAAAAAAAACAGATACTATGAAATCCAATCACGAACTAGATTATTTCATCCTCGGAGAGGAAATGCAATTAGTGGAAATAGAATTAGACCCTCAGGAAACTGCAGTCGCAGAAGCAGGTTCGTTTATGTACATGGACGAAGGAATTGTAATGGAAACAATTTTCGGTGATGGTAGTGAAAAAGAAAGTTCTGGCGGGATTTTAAATAAATTATGGGGCGCAGGAAAGCGCTTGCTCACGGGCGAAAGTTTATTTATGACAGCGTACACGCACCATGGAACTGGAAAAGCGCGTGTTGCTTTCGCATCGCCCTACCCTGGTAAAATTATTCCAATTGATTTGAGTGAATACAATGGCAAAATTATCTGCCAGAAAGATTCTTTTTTATGCGCAGCAAAAGGTGTTGCTATTGGTATTGAATTCCAACGAAAATTAGGAACTGGATTATTTGGTGGCGAGGGATTTATCATGCAAAAGTTGGAAGGCGATGGAATGGCATTTTGTCACGCTGGCGGACACATATTAAAACGAACATTAAGAGCAGGAGAAGTTTTGCGCGTGGATACTGGTTGCATTGTTGCTTATACGCAGGAAATAGATTACGATATTCAATTTGTTGGTGGAATAAAAAACACGTTGTTTGGAGGTGAAGGTGTATTTTTTGCAACCCTAAAAGGCCCTGGAGATATCTGGCTACAAACGTTGCCGATTTCGCGATTGGCTTCGCGCATTCTATCGTACAGCAGAGGACCGAGAAAAGAGGAGGGAAGCATTTTGGGAGGGCTTGGAAATTTATTGGATGGTGACGGAAGGTAATTAATTCCTTAAAATTACTTGGTGTTTTTTTTCTCAAAGATATCGAAAAATTGAAATAGCATTCCTTTCCTGTAATTTTTGAGTTAAAAGCGCTCTCGCAAGAAAAATTCCCCTTAACGGTGCAAAAGTTCTCAATTATTTGATTATCTTAATTTAGAAAATAAAAATTATGCAAAAAAGATGGCTTATCCAAACGCCAATTGAATCTACCGCTGTTGAGGAATTCCGATCCTCTTTAAAAGTAGATGCTATTGTCGCTGAACTACTACTACAACGAGAAATAAACACTTTCGAACAAGCGGAATACTTTTTCAGACCGAAACTGGAGCAACTTCACGATCCTTTTTTAATGAAAAATCTTCCTGAAGCAGTTGCACGAATAAATAAAGCAATCGAAAACGAAGAGAAAATACTGTTGTTTGGCGACTATGATGTGGACGGGACAACAGCTGTTGCCCTATTGTATAGCTTTTTAAAAGATTACCATAAGAAATTGGATTTCTATATCCCCAACCGCTACTCAGAAGGATATGGTGTAAGTTATCAAGGAATTGATTTTGCTTCTGAAAATGAGTTTACTTTGATTATCTCTTTGGATTGTGGTATTCGTTCGGTTGAACATGTCAAATATGCAAAAGAAAAAGGAATTGATTTTATTGTTTGTGACCACCATAATCCTGGGAATGAACTTCCGGACTGTTTGGTTTTAGATCCAAAACAATTGGATTGTCCGTATCCTTTTAAAGATCTTTCTGGCTGCGGAGTTGGCTTTAAATTAGTGCAGGGATTGTGTATTCAGAACGCTTGGGATGTCTCCACATTATTCCAACATTTGGATCTGTTGGCGGTGAGTATTGGAGCAGACATTGTTTCTGTTACAGGAGAAAATCGCATATTGTGTTACCATGGAATGCTCCAACTGAACAACAAACCAAGAGCTGCATTCAAAGAATTGTTGGCAATTGCAAAACGAGAATTTCCGGTAACGCTTACGGATGTGGTTTTTACAATTGCACCAAGAATCAATGCTGCAGGTCGTTTACGTTCGGGTAAGCATGCCGTAGAATTGATGATTTCTGATAATACGGCAGAAATAAAACGGATTGCAGCAGAAATAAATGCAGACAATTTGGAAAGGCGACAATTGGATCAATTAATCACTTCGGAAGCTTTGGACTTAATTGAACAAGACGAAACGTTTAACAAAAGAAAATCAACGGTTGTTTTTAAAAACGATTGGCACAAAGGAGTTGTTGGCATTGTTGCTTCCCGCTTGATTGAAAGGCATTTTCGTCCAACAATCGTATTAACGGAATCCAATGGAATGGCAACTGGTTCCGCCCGAACTGTAAATGATTTTGATATCCATGCCGCTTTGGAGAAATGCGAACACTTATTGGAACAATTTGGCGGACATACGCATGCAGCGGGAATGTCAATGAAAATTGAAAATGTTCCTGCCTTTAAAACACTTTTTGAAAAAGTCGTTAAGGATTCCATTTCCAAAGAAGATGAATCTGCGGAACAACAAATTGATTTAGGACTGGATTTTGATTCTATATTCACCGTTGGAGAAAACCGCATGAAAGTGCCACGGTTAAAGCGAATTTTAGAGCAGTTTGAACCCCATGGTCCACAAAATATGAAACCTGTATTTATGGCATCCAATGTTTTTTCTACTAAAGTTAACTTGTTGAATGAGGCACATTTGAAGCTTTCCATGACCCAGCCACATACCGATTGTATTTTGGAAGGAATTGGATTTAATATGGCAGATAAAATGGATTTTGTAGCTTCAGGCTTGGCTTTTGATGTTGTTTTTACCTTGGAAACGAATAAGTGGAGAGATCGGGAAACGATTCAATTGAATATTAAAGATATTCGACCCACTGTAAGTTATACTTTTTAAAATGGATAAAAGCAAAAAAGCCACCTTATCCAGATGGCTTTTTTGCTTTTAATTGTGTTTATTTTACATCCGGCATTTCTCTTGTAAATGCTGGGATTCCAGTAATATCCATTCCAGTAATCAATAAGTGAATATCGTGTGTTCCTTCATACGTAACAACCGATTCTAGATTAGCCATGTGGCGCATAATAGAATATTCACTCGTAATTCCCATACCGCCATGAATCTGACGCGCTTCACGTGCAATATTTAATGCAATCTCTACATTGTTGCGTTTCGCCATTGAAATTTGGGCAGAAGTTGCCTTTCCTTCATTTCTCAATTGTCCGACGCGCAAAGTGAGAAGTTGCGCTTTGGTAATCTCCGTTATCATTTCTGCTAATTTTTTCTGAATCAACTGAAATGCTCCAATCGGAACACCAAATTGTGTACGTTCTTTTGAATAACGCAGTGCTTGATCGTAGCAATCCATTGCTGCTCCTAATGCGCCCCATGCAATTCCAAATCGTGCTGAATCTAAACAACTAAGTGGTGCGCCAAGTCCAGAACGACCTGGTAAAATATGTGATTTAGGAACTTTTACGTCCACAAAAATTAATTCTCCAGTTGCCGAGGCGCGCAATGAAAGTTTACCATGCATTTCTGGGGTAGAAAATCCTTCCATCCCACGCTCAACAATTACACCATGTATGCGACCTGTTTCGTCTTTCGCCCAAACTACCGCAATATCTGCAAAAGGGGAATTCGAAATCCACATTTTTGCACCATTTAATATAATATGATCTCCAGCATCTTTAAAATTTGTTGTCATGCCCGATGGATTGGATCCGTGGTCTGGTTCTGTTAAACCAAAACAACCCATCATTTCTCCTGTTGCTAACTTTGGTAAATATTTTTGACGTTGTTCTTCCGAACCATATTTCCAAATAGGATACATTACAAGAGAAGATTGAACCGAAGCTGTTGAACGCAATCCAGAATCACAACGCTCCAACTCTTGCATAATTAAGCCATACGAAATGTGATCCAATCCTGCACCACCATATTCTTCTGGAATATAAGGCCCAAAAGCACCGATTTCGCCAAGTCCTGCCAAAAGGTGCATTGGGAAAGTTGCTTTTTCGTAATGTTCATCAATAATCGGCGATACTTCTTTCTTTACCCAAGCTCTAGCTGTATCGCGCACTAATTTATGTTCATCAGACAAAAGGTCATCCATGTTGAAATAATCTGGATGTGTGTATTGATCAGTTCTCATTTTATAATTTTTTAAGTGACAAATTTAAATATATTTTATTGACAAGGAAAGAATCTTAATGAAGGTTGTTAACTTTGTACTTTAAAGTTATTAGTATAACATAGCAAGTTGTTTTTGGTTCATTTTTTTAATGGTAGAATAAGCACTGTTCCGATGGAGCTTGATTTGCGTGTTCAGTCATTTACACTTATACTAACCGGCATCTTAGCGACTTCCTTACTATTGCTTATTTTGGCCAGAATCAGAAATTCAAAGGCTATACCCACCGTACTCTCGTCATTTTTAAAAAATAGTTCTATTGATCAGCATTTTAAAGAAAATATGCGGATGGAATCGCTTAGCTCTATTTTTTTACTATTAAATTATTTTGTTTGTTTTTCCGTTTGTTTATTTCTGTTTTTTAGCCGCATGCTTTCCCTTGATTTAGTTTGGGCAATTGGGCTTTCTATTTTCATTCCGATTGGTTTATTTGTATTGGATACATTGAGTATTATATTGGTAGGAGCAATTACTGGGGAATCCAAAAAGCTGCAAAGTTCTTTAATTATTACACTTTCTCTCAATCAGTTTTTTGGACTGTTTCTATCCTTAGTTTCCCTATTGTGGATAATGAATCCAGAATTCAATGCTATCTACGTAGTTGTTTTCGGAATACTACTTGTTTTACATTATTTAATGCGTGTTTTGAAAAACACTCTTGCCATTTTGATAAATGGTGTGTCGTGGTATTATTTAATTTTATACTTTTGCACACTTGAAATTCTGCCACTGTATAGTGCGTATTACTATGTAGCAAGCAATTTCGCAAGGTAACAGGAGATTTGAAAATTAATTTTATAGAACATTGGCAATCAAAACTATATTAGTATCTCAACCAAAACCGGAAGGAGATAAATCACCGTATTATGATTTGGCGGAGAAATACAAATTAAAGATTGATTTCCGTCCTTTCATTCACGTTGAAGGAGTTGGGGCCCAAGAGTTCCGTCTTCAGAAAATTAATATTCCAGAACACACAGCTGTGATTTTCACCTCAAAAACAGCTGTGGATCATTTTTTTCGTGTAGCGGAAGAAATACGCTTTGAAGTGCCAGATGCAATGAAATATTTTTGCATCACGGAAGCAGTAGCTTTTTATTTGCAGAAGTATGTCACATATCGAAAAAGAAAGATATTTTTTGGTAAACATACCATTGAAGATCTTGCTGAACTTATGAAAAAGCACAAAGGTGAAAAATATTTATTGCCGTGCACAGATATTTTACGCGATAAAATTCCAGAGACGTTAGAAGAACAAAAAATCAATTTCTCGAAAGCAATTTTATACAAAACTGTCGCGTCTGATCTCTCGGATTTAGAAGATGTTTATTATGATTTATTGGTGTTTTTTAGTCCGGGTGGAATTGAATCTTTGTTAAAAAATTTCCCTGATTTTAAGCAAAACAACACAAGAATAGCAGCTTTTGGTCCTACAACCGCCAACGCAGTAATTAAGAATAATTTACGATTGGATATCCACGCACCAATGCCAAATGCACCTTCCATGACTGCGGCGATTGAAATGTTCGTAAAGGAAGATTTAAAGAAAAAATAATTTTTAATTGCTTTTCTTTCTCATAGCTTAAAGCTCCATTTCTATTGTTTTGTTTCCCTCATATTGTTCCTAAATTTTAGGAGTTCAATAATCTTTTAGGAATTTATTTTTTTAAATAAGAGAAAAAGTTACTTTTACATCTATATTTCTTAAAACTTAATTATAATAACTATGAAAAAACTTTTATTTTCTGCTTTAACTTTAGCGGCAATTTTTAATTCGAATGTTTCGAATGCACAATTGGCGGATGGTTCTATTGCTCCAGATTTTACAGTTAGTGCATACCAACCTTGGTTGTCTGCTGCTGGATTAAATAGTAACGGATCTTTTAAATTGTACGATTATTTAGATGCTGGTTACACAGTGTTTTTAGATGTTTCTGCAACGTGGTGTGGGCCATGTTGGAATCACCACTTAACTGGTGCTTTAGACGAATTGTATGTAAACCATGGACCTGCAGGTCAGCTTGGAGTTAGTGCTACATCAACAGATGACGTTATGGTAATCTGGTTGGATGGTGACGGTCAAACTGCCGATGCTACAATGTTGGATGGCAACGGTACGATTGGAAACTGGATTGAACCAAATGCAACGTTGGGTCAAATTCCATTCCCAATGGCAAACCCAATTGCTGCAACTGCAACACAAATTAACAATAACTTTGCAATTGCCTATTATCCAACAATTTACAGAATTTGTCCAAATAGAGTTGTTACAGAAGTTGGTCAATTGACTGCTACTGGATTCTATGGTACGGTTGGTGCTTGTCCAGCTCCAGCGTCACAACCTACTGATGTTGCTGCTTTAATGTATGCAGGAGCATCCGTTCATTGTGAAGGAGCGTATACGCCATCTGTGAAAATCCAAAATAATGGTACTTCAGCATTGACAGCTGCAACTGTAACGATTTCTCAAGGTGCAACTGTTGTTTCAACAGGAACATATACTGGAAGTCTTGCTACTTATGGTGTTGCAACAGTTACGTGTACACCGATTGCCGCTTTTACTGGTGGTAATTTATCTGTAGTTGTAACAGCTGCTAATGATGCATCTGCTGCAAACAATACTGTATCTGCAAATATTGCAACTGCTGCCTCAGCGGTTTCTCAATTTGTTTCAGTAAACATCACAACAGATCGTTACGCTTCTGAGACTACTTGGAAAATCAAAAATGCTGCAGGAACAGTTGTTGCTCAAGGTGGTCCATGGACAGATTTACCTGCTACAGGTCAAACTGTACAAGCGCCTGTTCAAGTTGCTTTAACTCCATCCATGTGTTATACATTTGAAATTCTTGATTCTTATGGAGATGGAATTTGCTGTGCTTATGGTAATGGTGCTTATTCTGTGAAAGATGCTGCAGGAACGACGTTAGTTTCTGGAGGTGAATTTTTGGACATCGAAGTTGGTGCATTCAAAACAGGTGTTTTGGGAATCAATGAATTAGACGTTGTTTCGTTTAACGTATTCCCTAATCCTGCAACAGATGTTGTGAATGTTGTTTTCGAAGCAAACAATTCAGATTATGAAGTAGCAATCATGGATCTTCAAGGTCGAGTTGTTTCTTCTCAAAATCACACTTCTTTATCAGGAACACAAACAATCACTTTCCCAATTGCAGAAGTTGCAAAAGGAAGCTATATTGTTTCAATTACTTCTAATGGAGTTTCTACAAGCAAAAATGTTGTTATAAAATAATACATAACGCTCAATTTGAAAACCCGGGTCCGAAAGGATTCGGGTTTTTTTATTTTCCCAAGTTCGGAATAAAGCGAAATTTAAATCCATTTTCGTATCTTTAGCGGCTTCAATAGACGATTATGGCTAAAATAAAAAAACAAGATGCATTAGATTACCACTCTTCGGGTAAACCGGGGAAAATAGAGGTAGTACCAACTAAACCATATTCATCCCAAAGAGATTTATCCCTGGCGTATTCTCCAGGCGTTGCAGAACCATGTTTGAAAATTGCTGAAAATCCAGACGATGTATATAAATATACGAGTAAGGCAAATTTAGTTGCTGTTATTTCAAATGGAACAGCAGTTTTAGGACTAGGTAATATTGGTCCCTTAGCGTCAAAACCGGTAATGGAAGGAAAAGGCTTACTGTTTAAAATTTTTGCAGATATAGATGTTTTCGATATTGAAGTAGATGCTACAGATCCAGAATTATTTATTCAAACCGTAAAAGCAATTGCCCCAACTTTTGGTGGGATTAATTTAGAGGATATCAAGGCTCCAGAAGCATTTGAAATCGAACGGAGATTGAAGGAAGAGTTGGATATTCCAATTATGCACGATGACCAACATGGAACTGCTATTATTTCATCTGCAGCTTTATTGAATGCACTTGAACTAGCAGAAAAAAATATCGGTGACGTAAGAATCGTAATGTCTGGAGCAGGCGCTGCCGCAATGTCATGTGCAAAATTATATTGTGCACTTGGCGCTAAAGTTGAAAATATCTGGATGTTCGACTCAAAAGGCTTGATTTGCCAAGAGAGATCAGACATGGATGAAAGTAAGTTGATCTATTCCGGTCACAAAACTTCTTTGAGCCTGGCTGATGCGATGAAAAAAGCAGATGTTTTTGTGGGTTTATCCAAAGGAAATATTGTTTCGAAAGAAATGGTGGCTTCAATGTCTAAAGACCCTATCGTTTTTGCTTTGGCGAATCCAGATGCTGAAATTTCATACAAGGATGCAACATCCGTTCGAAAAGATATCATCATGGCAACTGGTAGATCCGATCATCCAAATCAGGTGAACAATGTTCTTGGATTTCCATATATTTTTCGTGGAGCGCTAGATGTTCGAGCAACAACTATAAACGAGGAAATGAAGTTGGCAGCCGTTAAAGCATTAGCATCTTTAGCGAAGGAAACGATTCCGGAAGAAGTTATTGAAGCGTATGGTGAAAAGAGCATCTCTTTTGGTCGTGACCAAATTATCCCTAAACCTTTGGATCCAAGATTAATATACTATGTTGCCCCTGCAGTTGCGAAGGCTGCAATGGAATCAGGAGTAGCAAAAAATCCAATTTTAGATTGGGATGCATATGAAATGCAACTTAAAAATCGACTTGGCCTAGACAATAAATTAATTCGAAATATTACGGAAAAGGCGCAAAGTAATCCAAAACGAGTTGTTTTCGCCGAAGCAGATAATATTAAAATTCTTAAAGCTGCACAAACGGCATGGGAAGAAGGGGTTGCGTTTCCAATTTTATTGGGGAAAAAGAAAAAAATAGAGCAACTTATTGAGGAGTATAGTATCGAATTCCAGGATGTTCAAATAATTGATCCTAAATCAGAGGAAGAGGAAGAGCGCAGAATTGCCTACGGAAAATCTTTTTTCGAAAGACGCAAGCGCAAAGGGATTACCGAATTTGAATCAATCCAAATCATGCGCGAAAGAAATCACTTTGGTGCAATGATGGTAGAAATGGGCGATGCAGATGCAATGATTTCTGGTATAACAAGAAATTACAGAGATGTCGTTCGTCCAGCTATTCAAACAGTCGGATTGCAAAAAGAGGTGAATACGGTAGCAGGAATGTATATCCTGGTAACCAAAAAAGGCCCCTTATTTCTTGCCGATACAACAATCAACCTGAATCCAACGGCTGAAGAAATAGCGGAAATAACCAATAATGTTGCGAAAATGATTCGGAAATTTAAGGTTACACCGAAAATTGCGCTATTGAGCTATTCCAATTTTGGCTCTTCTCCTGGTCCGGATTCAGAAAAAATGGCAAAGGCTGTCGGAATTCTGCATGAAAAATATCCGACATTGGTTGTAGATGGTGAATTGCAGGCAAATTTCGCAATGAACAACGATTTGATGATGGATAAATTTTCTTTTTCAAATCTTGCAAATAAACAAGTAAATACATTGATTTTCCCAAATTTATCCGCTGGAAATATTGCATATAAATTACTTCAGGAAATGACCGAAGCAGAAGCTATAGGTCCTATTTTGATAGGATTGAAAAAATCCATTCACGTATTACAGTTGGGTTCATCTGTACGCGAAATTATAAACATGGTAAAAGTTGCTGTGGTTGACGCTCAAAATAAATAGGGTATGATTGGTCATTTGAATGGTAGATTAATTGAAAAAAATCCAACGGAGCTAATTGTCGAATGCGCTGGTGTTGGTTACGAAGTAAAGATTTCATTGAACACTTTCTCCGCCTTGGGATCGGAGGAGTCTGTGAAAATTTTTACCAAACTTGTCGTTCGGGAAGACGCTCATATTTTATACGGTTTTGCTTCAAAAGAAGAACGAGAAATGTTCAACCATTTAGTTTCTGTTTCAGGAATTGGACCCAATACCGCAATGATCATGCTTTCTTCCATGGTTCCCGATGAAATTGCCCATGCGATTCAGTCTGAGGACGTACGAACAATTCAAGGAATTAAAGGAATTGGTACGAAAACAGCACAACGGGTAATTATTGATCTGAAGGATAAAATGTTAAAAATGGTGTTTTCATCCGAAAATATTTTTAATCAAAACAATACGAATCGATTTGATGCGTTAACTGCATTGGTTTCTCTGGGTTTTGATAAAAAATCCGCTGAAAAGGCTATTGATAAAATAGCCACAGGAGATGAGACTGTTGAGAAGCTAATTAAAGAAGCATTGAAAATATTGTAATTTGAAGGAGAATAATATAAAAGGTAATTTTTTAAAGAAACAACCAATTTTATGGGCGTTACTGTTATTTCTGTGCTCAAATCTTCCGGTTTTTGCGCAAGATACTTTGCAATTTCCAATTCAAAACAACATCGATCCAACGCAATCTCAACCACAAAGTTTTGATTTAGGAGATCCTTCTTCTTTACAACAAACTATCGTTTACGATCCAATTACAGGGACATATATTTTTAAGGAAACAATTGGAAAAGGGCTGAATTTTAGAAATCCTTCCATGATGACGCTTGAAGAATATTTGGAATATGAGCGCCAAAAGACATTACGAGAAAATTGGAAAGAAAAAATTGATGAGCAAACTGCGCAAAGTCAACCAATGGAATTTCCAATTAAAATTGGTAGTAAAGCATTTGAAAATTTCTTTGGCTCCGATCAAATCACGATTCGACCTCAAGGTTCTGTTGAATTATCCTTTGGTGTAAATTCTTCACGCTACGATAATCCAATTCTTCCAGTTAAACAAAGACAAATTACCCGTTTTGATTTCCAACAGCAAATTCAATTAAATCTTGTTGGGCAGATTGGTACAAAGTTGAAAATTGGAACGAGCTACAACACGCAAGCAGCTTTTGATTTCGATAATGTTTCCAAGCTAGAATATACAGGAAATGAGGATCAGATTATGCAGAAAATAGAATTGGGAAATGTTGCAATGCAATTACCAACTTCTCTAATTCAAGGATCTCAAACGTTGTTTGGTGCAAAAACACAATTAAAATTTGGACGCGCTACCGTAGATTTAATAGCTGCTTCTTCGAAAGGTAAACGCCAAGAGATAAATATTACTGGTAAGGCGCAAGTGCAACGTTTTGAATTAGGTGCAGACAACTATGAGGCAAATCGTCACTATTTTGTGAATCTGTACCACCGCGATCACTACAATGCCGCAATGTCTACTGTTCCAATTGTAAATTCTTCTGCTTACGTTACACGTATGGAAGTCTGGCTGACGAATCGCACTAACAATACTGAAAACACTCGAAATATAATTGCTTTTGCAGATATGGGCGAAGCAAAAGCAGAAAATTGCGAAGGTGCTCCTGGAGGTTATTCAACAAATGAAATGCCCGATAATCAAGCAAATAACCTTTACGATTGGGCGTCAACTCAGCCATTGGTGCGCGGATTTGCAAATGCGGTTTCGGCTTTGAGTTCTCAAATTGCTGCTCCTGGCCCGTTTCAACAAGCGATTCACTATGAAAAGGTTGAAAATGCTAGAAAATTAACAGAACAAGAATATTCGTACAATGCCCTTCTTGGTTATATTTCCTTGAATTTACCACTGAATAACGATGAGGTTTTAGCTGTTGCATACGAATATACTTACCGCGGAGAAACCTATCAAGTTGGAGAGTTTTCAACCGATGGTATCGCTGGACAACAAGCATTATTGCTAAAATTAATCAAACCAACGATTACAAATCCTAAAAATAAGGTGTGGGA
>JBEDAD010000090.1:0-5182 GCA_041177985.1 Bacteroidota bacterium
CTGCTGGCGAATCGGTAATTTTAAGCGATGGAACTACAATTTACGACCAAGTAAATTTTGGCCTTCAAACAACAGATGTTTCCTATGCTCGTTGTCCGGATGGTGGAACATTTGCTTTTACCGTTCCAACATTTGATGCGTTGAACGATTGTATCGCATCTCTTTCTGAAGGTGAAACACCACTAAAAATAGCTGTATTTCCAGTTCCAACTGCTGAAAATGTATTTGTTTCTTCTGAAGAAAATAATTCGTTGCACGTGCAAGTTATCGATTTACAAGGAAGAAAATTATTTGAAATTGTAACAGGTGATAAATTAATTGAAATTCCATCTAGCAGTTGGCAATCCGGATATTACCGAATTATCGTGCAATCGGATAGTGGCAAGGTTGCAACTATGCCATTCATAAAAGAATAATGTAATAAAATTAAACTGAAACGTTCCGGCAGTTGTCGGAACTTTTTTTTGCCTTAAAAATTCCATTATACTAAAACCCTATTTGTTTTTAAGTAGCTTAAAGTCAGTTGTATAAATACTATAGGTATTCATTTTATTTTCCAAATAATAGTTTTCCACGATGATTGTTAAAAACAAGATTTAATTCCTTGTCCTAGCTAAACACTTTTGACTAAATTTGTTTTCAATTTATTGAATACATTTCGAAATTGATACCCAAAAGAGCATAAAATGCCAAAAGACACCTCCATTAAGTCCATTTTAATCATCGGCAGCGGACCAATTGTAATCGGTCAAGCATGTGAATTTGACTACGCCGGATCACAAGCAGCGCGTTCCTTAAGAGAAGAAGGAATTGAAGTTACGCTAATAAATTCAAATCCAGCAACGATTATGACCGACAAGGTTGTTGCAGATAATGTTTATTTGCAGCCGCTTGAACCAGAAAGTATTATTGAAATTCTAAAAAACCATAAAATCGATGCGGTTTTGCCTACGATGGGCGGACAAACAGCATTGAACCTTTGCATCCAATGTGATGAAATGGGAATTTGGGAAGAGTTTGGCGTTCGAATAATTGGAGTAGATATTAAAGCAATTGAAATCACTGAAAACCGAGAGGAATTCCGTGAGCTCATGCTGAAAATTGGTATTCCAATGGCTCCGCAAGCTACAGCAAAATCCTTCTTGGAAGGAAAAGAAGTGGCGCAAAAATTCGGGTTTCCTTTATGTATTCGCGCTTCTTTTACACTTGGTGGAGCAGGAGCATCCATTGTTTACGATCCAAAAGAATTTGACAGCCTGCTGGAAAGAGGTTTACAGCTTTCGCCAATTCACGAGGTAATGATTGATAAAGCCCTTCTTGGCTGGAAGGAATTTGAATTGGAATTGCTGCGCGATGCGAATGATAATGTTGTCATTATTTGTTCTATAGAGAATTTTGACCCGATGGGAATTCATACAGGCGATTCGATTACGGTTGCTCCAGCGATGACTTTATCCGATACAACGTTCCAAAAAATGCGCGATATGTCTATCAAGATGATGCGTTCAATTGGGAATTTTGCTGGCGGTTGTAATGTGCAATTTGCTGTTTCTCCGGATGATAATGAAGATATTATTGCAATTGAAATCAACCCGCGTGTTTCCCGTTCTTCTGCTTTAGCGTCGAAAGCAACTGGTTATCCAATTGCGAAAATAGCAGCGAAGTTGGCGATTGGTTACCATTTAAATGAACTTAATAATCAGATTACAAAAACTACGTCGGCCTTATTTGAGCCTACGTTGGATTATGTAATCGTTAAAATACCACGTTGGAACTTTAATAAATTTCCAGGAACGGACAGAAGATTAGGATTACAAATGAAATCTGTCGGGGAAGTAATGGGAATTGGAAGATCGTTTCAAGAAGCCCTGCAAAAAGCGTGTCAATCCTTGGAGATCAATCGAAATGGGCTAGGGGCAGACGGAAGAGAATTGACCAACCAAGATGAAATTCTAAACAGTCTGGAATTTGCAAGTTGGAACCGATTGTTTCATATTTACGATGCCATAAAATTGGGGATTCCTTTCAAGAAAATTGTGGAAAAAACACGAATTGATATCTGGTTTTTAAAGCAAATCGAAGAGTTAATTAAACTCGAACGAAAAATTGAGAAATTCCACTTGGATTCCATTCCTAAGAAATTACTTTTCGAGGCGAAACAAAAAGGATATGCCGATCGCCAAGTTGCCCATTTATTGCGTTGCTTGGAATCAGAAGTGTATAACAAACGAATTGAACTTGGAATTAATCGCGTCTATAAAATTGTAGATACGTGCGCAGCGGAGTTCAACGCGCAAACACCGTATTACTATTCTACTTTTGAGGAAGAGAATGAAAGCGTCGTTTCCACGAAGAAAAAAGTAGTTGTTTTAGGATCAGGTCCGAATAGAATTGGACAAGGAATTGAATTTGATTACAGTTGTGTGCATGGCGTTTTGGCGGCAAAAGAATGCGGCTACGAAACAATCATGATCAATTGCAACCCGGAAACCGTTTCTACCGATTTCGACACGGCAGACAAATTGTATTTTGAACCTGTTTTCTGGGAACATATTTACGATATTATCCTGCACGAAAAGCCAGAAGGTGTAATTGTGCAATTGGGTGGACAAACGGCTTTAAAACTTGCGGAAAAACTCGAGCGTTACGGTATTAAAATCATGGGAACGAGTTTTGAAGCCTTGGATCTTGCGGAAGACAGAGGTCGTTTTTCAAAAGTTTTAGAAGAAAATAACATTCCTTTTCCACAGTATGGAATTGTAGAAAATGCAGAACAAGCACTGGAACTTTCCGACGAACTAGGCTTTCCACTTTTGGTGCGACCAAGTTATGTGCTTGGTGGTCAAAAAATGAAAATCGTCATCAACAAGGAAGAATTGGAGCATCACGTTGTAGATATTATCAATGAAATGGGCAATAACCAGATTTTATTGGATCATTTTCTTGGTGGCGCAATTGAAGCCGAGGCAGATGCAATTTGCGATGGTGAAAACGTTTACATTATTGGGATAATGCAGCACATCGAACCGGCAGGAATACATTCCGGAGATTCATATGCCGTTTTACCGCCGTATAATTTGGGCGATTTTGTGATGCAGCAAATAGATGATATTACGCGAAAAATTGCAGTTGCATTGCGAACAGTTGGTTTAATCAATATCCAGTTCGCCATAAAAGACGATAAAGTATATGTCATCGAAGCAAATCCTCGTGCATCTAGAACGGTTCCTTTCATTGCAAAAGCGTACGATGAACCGTATGTGAATTATGCGACGAAAATAATGCTTGGTGAAAAGAAAGTTACCGATTTTAATTTTAATCCCCGCAAAGAAGGCTACGCAATTAAAATTCCTGTTTTCTCCTATGAGAAATTCCCGGATGTTAAAAAAGAACTTGGTCCTGAAATGAAATCCACTGGTGAAGCTATCCGTTTCATTAAAGACTTGAAAGATCCGTTTTTCACAAAAATTTACGCGGAACGCAATATGCATTTATCAAAATAAACGTGATAGAAGCAAGTGTTTTGGGTGCCTTAAAAATGTTACTAATGGTCGCAGGAGGCTTTGTACTTCTGCGATTTATTGGTCAACTCATGCAAGCAAAACGAAACATGGACGCGGAGCGAGCGATGCATTTTAATGCGCGAAAAGTTCAAGAAGAACGGGAGGAAAAAAGAAACAAATTCGGTAAAACGAATGTTATAGCAAAAACACCGAAGGCAAAATCACCTGGTTTTTCGTCCAACGTTGCCGAAGATGTTGATTTTGAAGAAATAAAAGATTAGGATTTTTTACGCGCCGATTAAACGTTTCAAATCATTGATTTGCGATTCCCATAGCATTTTTGCTTCGTCGACTTCTTCTTCTTCAGCGAAATCCGTTACCGTCATCACAATCATTTTTGTCATAGGATCTACCTCAAAGCTCATTTCGAAAAAATATTCGTTTCCGGATCGTTCATCTTCCAACCACTTGAATTTTGCTTTAGTGTTAGGTTTTTTAGATACTAATCTTGCTTTTTCTTCGCTTCCATCCCAGCAAAAAGTAAAAATATCGTCCTTGATATTTACATCCTCTGCAAACCACTCACTTAAGCCACTTGGCGTACATAGCATATTTTCAAGAACTTTTGGAGAGGTCTTTAATAGATACTCCAATTCAAATTTTACTTTTTCAGTCATAGTAATCGTCAATTTGTATTAACTTTGCGTCAATTAAACGCAATTTACATAATTCTTTTCAATGGCTTTAGTACATTCATTTGAAAAAAACGGGAACACCCTGTTCAAATACCGTGGTCAAATACCACTATTTTTGTTTTTGTTATCCATTCCAACAGTTTATTTTACTGATTATCAATTTATTAAAGATAATCCATCTGCAGATTTATTCTTGTTGATAACTTGTGTGGTTTTATCTTTTTCCGGTCAAGTAATTCGAGCAATAGCAATTGGAACGGCAAATCAATACACTTCTGGTAGAAATACGAAAGAACAAGTAGCGGAAGCATTAAATACGAAAGGAATTTATTCAACCGTGCGTCACCCGCTGTATTTGGGGAATTATTTCATGTGGATTGGAATTGTGCTTTTTACCTACAATATTTGGTTCGTTTTGGTAGTTTCCTTGTTGTTTTGGTTGTATTACGAGCGAATTATGTTTGCGGAAGAGCGTTTCCTGGAGCGCAAGTTTGGCGAAGAATATGTAAGTTGGTCAATGAAGGTGCCGCCATTTTGGCCAAGTTTCAAAAACCACATTAAAACAGAGATTCCGTTTTCTATGAAAACAATTTTGAGAAGAGAATATTCTGGCATCTCCGCTACAGTAATTGGGTTTGTCTTTGTTGCCTTCCTGCGCGAATCGTTTATTGCTGGGAAACCACAGTTTCTTGCTTCTCATGGTATTATATTAGTTGTAGCTTTGTTATTCTCCTTTGTACTTAGAACGTTAAAGCACAAAACGAAACTCCTTTTTGAGGCCGATCGTTCATGATTTCACTTTGAAAATCAGTTGATTATCAGAATGCACGAAATTATCTGTCATTTCTGTTAAATAAAGAAAAAATAACTTGTATATTTGCACCCGCAAAACCAGCATAATTTTAGATGGCGAGGTAGCTCAGTTGGTTAGAGCGCAGGATTCATAACCCTGAGGTCGAGAGTTCAAATCTCTCTCTCGCTACT
>JBEDAD010000091.1:0-2945 GCA_041177985.1 Bacteroidota bacterium
AGCTGTTGTAATACATGGAAACATTATTGTACTCACGGGCTCTGGAATACGAACTTTTTCCCGGTGCAATTTCAATCCAAGCTTCTTTTAGTGTTGTTTCCCGCTGCAATCCTGCACTATCTAATTCTGGAGAGAAACGAGCTGCAGACCCCATCGATCCATACTTTCTGTTTTTCAGTTTATTGCCACCAAAACAAGTGTAACGCGTGAAATTATCCGAATAAGTTTGCGTAAAAGTGAAGGTGTTGTATACATTCATCGCTGGAATTAGTCCAGGCCCATTTCCACCAAATTGATTTTGAATACGCTGGCGAATATAAGCAGTCATCCGATCGCCTTCAATCTGTGAATCGCCATAATGTAGAATGTGTAACTTTTTTTTGTCATTCGCTACATTCTGTAACTTATGGAAAAAGGTGTGAAGGTTGCTTAAACCTGTTTCACTTAAATGTATTTCTGTCGCACTTTCGGAAGATAACGTTCCACCATTTGGCGCACCCATGTTTCCATCGGATCCGTTGCTGTGCTTCATTAACGTATCGATTTCAATACTACTCGTGTCTACTTTTGCAACGAGTGTTGTAATGTCTTTCTTTATTTGTTCTGCAGGATGCCACAAACTTTCCTTACCAAGGAAATTAATCTTTAGTCCGGCGATATTCCACCCGTTTTTTGGCACAAACAAAGCGATTGGTAAAAGAATGAGTAAAATCCCTAACACGAAAGCTAGGACTTGGATTGGCTTTATTTCTTTCAATATAATTCGTTTAATACTGCAAATTTAAGGAACTCATTCAGGAAATTTAGCGATTGTATTGAAAATTGTCAACAATTCAACTGGAAGGATTTTTTTTAAAATTATTCTGATTTAAATGCACAACGTAAAACATCAACGAAAAACATAATTTCAAGTCCTTTTTTAAGGTTTTCATTTTTTTTGAATGTCAACTTTTCACCCTCCAACTGTAGTTCGCTGACATCCTGTCCGAATTAGAATATTGGCAGTATCTTTGACAAGCCACAATTACTAAAATTGCGAACAATGGCAGAGAAAAAAGAAATGCATAATCCAGAAGACGAAAACGTGAAAAACGAAAACGAAGTTGTTGCTGAAACAACTAACGATGAACAACCAGAAGAAAAAAGCGAGCCTACTCCAGAAGAAAAATACGCGGAATTGAATGATCGTTTTCTTCGTTTGTATGCCGAATTCGATAATTATAGAAAACGAACAAATAAGGAACGTGTAGATTTGATTAGTACTGCGAATGCTGGAATCCTTGTCGATTTACTGCCTGTTTTGGACGATTTCGAGCGTGCAATTTTAAACAATGAAACAGCAGAAGAAATAAATGGTGTTAAGGAAGGGTTCAATTTGATTTTCAATAAATTCAAAAATAATTTAGAATCCAAAGGTTTGAAAGCGATGGAGGCAAAAGGCAAACCATTTGACAGCGAATTGCACGAAGCAATTGCTAACGTTCCTGCTCCTTCTAATAAAGAAAAAGGAAAAGTTATCGAGGACGTTGAAAAAGGATACTATTTGAACGATAAAGTTGTCCGTTTCGCGAAAGTAGTTGTTGGTCAATAAATTTATGCAGAATAAATTTTGAAATTCTGCCCCACACATATTAAAATCCCATAGGGAATGAGTCAAAAAAGAGATTTTTACGAAATATTAGGTGTTTCCAAAAATGCAGACGAAGCGGAGATTAAAAAAGCGTACCGCAAATTAGCATTGAAATACCATCCTGACAAAAATCCGGATGATGCATCTGCGGAAGAAAAATTCAAGGAAGCAGCAGAAGCATACGAAATTCTTAGCAATAGTGAAAAACGCTCTAAATATGATCGTTTTGGACATTCCGGAGTTGGCGGTCAAAGTGGTTTTGGCGGCGGCGGCGGCATGAACATGGATGACATTTTCTCCCAGTTTGGCGATGTTTTTGGAGGTGCTTTCGGTGGCGGAGGTAGCTTTGGTGGAAGTAGAGGAAATGGCGGAAGCAGAACCGTTCGAGGAACAAACTTACGCGTAAAAATGAAATTGACACTGGAGGAAATTTCGGAAGGTGTAAAAAAGAAAATAAAAGTCAATAAACTCGTTAATGCAGAAGGCGTGACGTATAAGTCGTGTCAAACGTGTAATGGAAGTGGACGCGTTACCCGCGTTGCGCAAACATTTCTTGGCGCCATGCAAACGCAATCGGTTTGTCCTTCTTGTCAGGGAGCAGGAAAAATGATTGATAAAAAACCTGCAGATTCCGATCCTCAAGGTTTAAAACGACAAGAAGAAGTTATAGAGATTGAAATTCCAGCAGGTGTAGAAGAAGGAATGCAATTAAGCGTAACCGGTAAAGGAAATGCCGGACCTTTCAATGGTGTTCCAGGAGATTTAATCGTTTTGATTGAAGAAACAGAACATCCAGAATTGAAGCGCGATGGCGATAATTTGCACTACGAAGCGTATGTGAATTTTGTGGATGCCGTAATCGGTGAATCCATTGAAATTCCTACTGTAAGCGGAAAAGCTAAAATAAAAGTGGAGCCTGGAACGCAAAGCGGAAAGGTTTTGAGACTGAAAGGAAAAGGAATTCCACATTTACAGCGCCACGGACAAGGTGATTTATTTGTGCATATCAATGTGTGGACCCCGAAAAAAGTTTCGAAAGAAGAACGGGAGATGCTCGAAAAAATGAAAAATAGCGAAAACTTTAAACCAAGTCCGGATAAAAGTGACAAAAGCTTTTTTTCCAGAATGAAGGATATGTTTCAATAAGATTTTAAATGGATTGGTGGGATTAAGGTTAAAAAACCAATTTTATACAATTAATATACTTTTCAAATATCAAAAAAAGGTCGTGGGATATTTCTAACGGCCTTTTTTTTTAATTTTACACCATGTCTTTCTTACAAAACGCAAATAAAGGAACCAATCTCGTCTCCAC
>JBEDAD010000092.1:0-5445 GCA_041177985.1 Bacteroidota bacterium
CAATTGTATGGTTGTCAACATGTTGGTTTTCCTTTAGTAAATAAATGCCATTGAGGTGAGTGGTGCAATTCACTCCTTTCACGCCAATATTCAGATTGTTTCGTACTAAAGTTCCATCCAAGGTGAGTGTATTGATGGTGAATGTAGAATCCTTTTCCTGCTGCACTTCTTCTGTCGCAACGTGGAAATTTCCCATTTCTTCGTACTGAATTTTATCAATTGTCAAAAATGCATTTTCTCCGGTTACAACTTCAGAAACAACATTAGAAAAACAATTCTTTGCATTCTGGCTAAAAAAACCTTGAATGATATGTGCTTTGGAGAATTTTCCTGCATGAATGTAATTCCGAAAATTACTTACATTGTTTTCGCCGCTTATTATGTGCGTAATCTGAATCGATTGTTCAAGTAGTGTATGGTCTGCAATTTTGATAAAGAGGCCATCGTTTGCGTGAGCAACATTCATAGCGGTAAATATTTCTCCTTCAACGGTTGCTAATTTTCCAATCTGAGAAAGTTCTTCTGCATCGCACAAAGAAAGCGGTTTTATGCTTATTCCTTCTGGAATTATTGCGGAGGAAATACCTGGAACAAATACCCCATTTTCAAACACAAAAGTCAATGCATTTGAATCTATCAATACAGGATTTGGAGTCGTTCTATTTTCAATTTTCGTAGCAGCTTTAATTGCCGCAATTCTTCCAACGCGCGTATATTTCCAAGCTTCTTTTCTAGTTGTGGGAAAATCATTCGTTAACAATGAAATAGAAGCGCTTTGCAACAACTCTTTCGGAAACTTTAACGAAGTAGGACTAAGGTTATGAATAAAAGCGGTTAATTTATTTTCTTGCAGTATTTCGTTCATGCGGTTCTTTTTTTCAAATTCTTTGTAACTTTCTCTGCAGATTATTTCGCCTCAATTTCCGCTTTAATCCAATCGTATCCGCGCGCTTCTAATTCTAAGGCAAGGTCTTTTGTGCCTGTTTTTACAATTTTCCCATCGTATAAAACATGTACAAAATCAGGTATAATATAGTCCAAAAGTCTTTGGTAATGTGTTATAACAATTGTTGCGTTTTCGGGAGATTTTAGTGTGTTTACTCCTTTTGCAACTATTCTCAGTGCATCGATGTCCAAACCGGAATCTGTTTCATCCAAGATTGCAAGTTTAGGCTCCAACATCGCCATTTGAAATATTTCATTTCGTTTCTTTTCTCCGCCAGAAAAACCTTCATTTACAGATCTTGAGGCAAGTTTTGCATCTAATTCTACAAGTGCAGATTTTTCACGCACCATAGCCATGAAATCTTTTGCGGAAATTTGTTCCTCCCCTTTGTATTCTCTAATTTCATTTAATGCTGTCCGCAAGAAATTGACATTTGAAACACCTGGAATTTCAATAGGATACTGAAAAGCAAGAAACAATCCTTCTCTAGCGCGGTCTTCTGTATCTAATTCCAACAAATCTTTCCCGTCGAATTCTATGGATCCTTCTGTTACTTCGTATGCTTCTCTTCCAGCTAAAACGGAAGCTAAGGTGCTTTTTCCGGCACCATTTGGTCCCATGATTGCATGCACTTCTCCAGCTTTAACTTCTAGATTCAAGCCTTTCAATATTTCTTTGCCATCAATTGCGGCATGTAAATTTGTTATTTTAATCATAATCAATTTTATATGTAAATCAGAATTCGTTTCAACTTTTAATTCAAAATTTACAGTTCTTAATATATTCTTCTAACCTACCGATCCTTCCAAACTAATTGCCAATAGTTTCTGAGCTTCAACTGCAAATTCCATAGGCAGTTGATTCAAAACTTCCTTACAATAGCCATTCACGATTAAGCTTATTGCTTTTTCTTCGCTAATTCCGCGTTGTAAACAATAAAATATCTGGTCTTCGCCAATTTTTGAAGTGGTCGCTTCGTGTTCAATTTTAGCGGAACTATTTTTACATTCTATATAAGGAAAAGTATGTGCGCCGCAGGTATCTCCCATTAAAAGAGAATCGCATTGAGAAAAATTCCGGGCGTTTTCTGCTCCTTTATGAATTTGAACCAAGCCGCGGTATGAATTTTGCGATTTTCCTGCTGAAATTCCTTTAGAAATAATCGTGCTTTTCGTGTTTTTCCCGAGGTGAATCATCTTCGTACCGGTATCTGCTTGTTGGAAATTATTGGTTACCGCAACGGAATAAAATTCACCAATAGAATTATCGCCTTTTAAAATACAAGACGGATATTTCCATGTCACAGCCGAGCCAGTTTCAACTTGCGTCCACGAAATTTTAGCGTTTCGTTCGCAAATACCTCGTTTGGTAACAAAATTATAAATCCCACCTTTTCCTTCTTTGTCGCCAGGATACCAGTTTTGTACGGTAGAATATTTAATTTCCGCATCCTCCAATGCGATTAATTCTACAACGGCAGCATGCAGTTGATTTTCATCTCTCTGCGGAGCCGTACAACCTTCTAAGTAGGAAACATACGATCCTTCATCCGCAACTACTAGCGTGCGTTCAAATTGCCCAGTTCCTCCTTCATTTATTCGGAAATACGTAGAAAGTTCCATTGGACATCTAACTCCTTTTGGAATATAACAAAAGGATCCGTCTGTAAAAACAGCAGCATTTAATGCTGCATAGAAATTATCGGTAATCGGAATGACTGATCCCATGTGTTTGCGTACCAAATCAGGAAATTCTTGCACCGCTTCAGAAAAGGAACAAAAAATAATGCCCAATTCTTTCAATTTGGATTTGAAGGAGGTTGCCACAGAAACGGAATCCATAACGAAATCAACAGCTACACCTGTCAAGCGCTTTTGTTCTTCCATTGAAATCCCAAGTTTCGCCATGGTTGCTTTCATTTCCGGATCTACATCGTCCCAAGATTCGTATTTCTTGGATTGTTTTGGTGCAGAATAATAGGTTATCGCTTGAAAATCCGGTTTAACATATCTCACGTGGGCCCACGAAGGCTCTGTCATCGTTTTCCAAATTTCGAATGCTTTCAATCTATATTCTAACATCCATTCTGGCTCTTCTTTTTTGTTGGAGATGAATCGAATGATACTTTCATCCAAACCGATTGGTGCTTTGTCCGATTCAATATCCGTGACAAAACCGAATTTATATTCTTGGTTCTCAAGATCTTTTGCAAGTTCATTTTCTGTGTATCCCATTGTCTTTTGCTGATGCGTTTGTTTGTTGATGTTATCTGCTAATTATAGCGAGAATGATTCCCCGCAACCGCAGGTTCTGTCCGCATTTGGATTTACGAAAACAAATCCTTTTCCATTTAATCCACCTGAAAAATCCAAGGTGGTTCCAACTAAATACAAAAAACTTTTTTTGTCAACAACTACTTTTACACCATTGCTTTCAAAGGATTTATCCCCTTCCAAATCTTGGTTGTCAAAGGTTAATTGGTACATTAAGCCGGAACATCCGCCGCCTTGCACACCAACTCGGATAAAGTATCCAACTTTTTCGTCGTCTTCCATCAAACGAATGGCTTGTTTTTTTGCTGTATCTGTAACTGTTATCATGGCGTTTTTTCTTTTATTTAGAATAATTATAAATAAAAACTAAATCTTTCGCAAAAATACCTTTTTTATGGTATTGGTGCAAGGAAAATAAAATTTATATTTTTCCATTCGATACTAAAAACAACTAATTACATGGTTTTGTTTGGTTTTAAAACTCAGTAAGCTAGTTTGGTGCAAACTTTCAGACCTTGTCCAAACAATAATCTCTAACGTTTATTACCTTTGCTGCAAAGTCTCTAAACAGTGAAGATATTCCAAGATCTAACGGCAATAAATAGTATCCCAAATCCAGTTTTAACAATCGGTACTTTTGATGGTGTGCATATTGGTCACCAAAAGATTTTGCAGCAAGTAAAAAAGGAAGCGGAGAAAATTGGCGGGGAGTCTGTATTATTCACCTTTTTTCCGCATCCGAGAATGGTTTTATATCCGGAAAGTCATGGTTTGAAATTATTGCAGACACAGGAAGAAAAAATGGCTAAACTCGCAAGAGTAGGTGTCGAAAATTGTATAGTCTATCCATTTACGTTCGATTTTTCAAGGCTCTCTGCAATTGAATTTGTCCGCGATATTTTAGTGAATAAATTACAGATTAAAAAGTTGGTTATCGGCTACGACCATCAGTTTGGAAAAAATAGGGAGGGCAACATTGAATTTTTAAAGGAAATCTGTGAAGTTTATGGATTTGAGGTTATCGAAATTCCTGCGCAGGATATTGATGCTGTAAATGTTAGTTCCACAAAAATTCGGAAAGCAATTTTATATGGTGATCTAGCAAAAGCCAACGAATACTTAGGGGAAAGATTTGAATTGACCGGAACTGTTGTGCATGGTCAGGCAATCGGCAAAACAATTGGTTTTCCAACTGCAAACATTCAGGTAAATAGTGAATTAAAATTAATTCCTGGAAATGGCGTTTATGCAGTAACTGTAAGTCTGAAAGATTCCGATTATATTGGTATGCTGAATATTGGAAATCGTCCAACGGTTAACGATAGTGCAGATCGAACAATTGAAGTCCATATTTTAGATTTCATTGGTGAAATCTATGCGGAAGAAATAACGGTTAAATTTATCGATAAATTGCGAGACGAAAAACAGTTCAAAGATTTACAGGAGCTTCAAAATCAACTTAAGGAAGATGAAAAATTTATTCGTACTAAGTATTTGGATTTTACTTAATTCAAGCGCAATTGCACAAATAGAAACGTTTCCTATCTACGATTGGGCGGAGCTTAAAAAATGTAATCCGGATACAATTTATGGGATTTCGCTAGAAAAACTAAAATTGGATAAGGTTCCAAAAGACCTGGAGCGCTTCAAAAATCTTAGACATTTGAATTTGGGTAAAAACAAATTGACAGAATTGCCAGATTTTATTGGGAAAATGATTTTTTTAGAACAGTTGGATCTTTCAAAAAATAAATTTGAAATTTTCCCACTGGAAATTTGTCGCTTGGAAAATTTACAAACCTTATCTGCAAATAGGAATTACTTTGAAAGAATTCCAGATTGTATTGAGTATTGTGCACAATTGGAAGAAGTGGATTTGTGGGATACACCTGTTGTTTATTTCCCAGTAACCATGCAAAAACTAAAAAAACTTAAGAAGTTGGACTTACAGGGTGTGCGATATAATTTGAAATTTCAGGAAAATTTAAAAATGCAACTTCCCTGGACAACTATCCAGTTTGATTCCCCCTGCAACTGCATGGATTAGGAAATTTTAATTGAAACGAATTGCTTTGATCGGACTAATTCGCGTAATTACAATACTCGGAATTACGAGTGCACTTAGGCAAATCAGTAAGGTTCCAACATTTAACAATGCCCAAGAGAAAAAGGAGAGTTCTATCGGAACTTGCTGGAGATAATATATTTCTGGATTCAATCTGAAAA
>JBEDAD010000093.1:0-3313 GCA_041177985.1 Bacteroidota bacterium
CAAGCTTAAATCGTGTCCGGCATTGATTCCAATACCAAGTGAATGTGCCAATTCAGCAGCTTGGATATAGGCTTGAATTGCATCCGCTGGATTTTGTTGGAAATTTTCAGCGTATGGACCTGTATACAATTCGATTCTGTCTACTCCAGTTTTTGCTGCAAATTCAATATTTACCAAATTTGTATCGCAAAATATAGAACTTCTGACTCCTTGACTTCTAAATTGCTGCACTAAATCTGTCAATAAGTCTACATTTTTGTGTGTATCCCAACCTGCATTAGAGGTTAAAACAGTTGGTGGATCAGGAACCAAAGTAGCCTGCGTAGGGCGAATTTCTTCAATTATCTTTAAAAAACGAGCATCTGGAAATCCTTCAATATTGAACTCGGTTTTTACAACTTTCTTTAAATCGTATACATCTTGCAAGGTAATATGCCTCTCGTCTGGGCGTGGATGAACGGTTATTCCATCTGCTCCAAAGCGTTCACAATCCATCGCAACTTGAACAACATTTGGCGTATTCCCACCTCTCGCGTTGCGGATAGTTGCTATTTTATTTATATTGACACTTAACAAAGTCATAATACGGTACAATTTTTGACAATCCAAAAGTACAAAGATCAAAAGTAATTTACTACTTTGGCAGTAACAATGAGAGCAAAAGAATTAATAACAGAAGAAATCCCTCCCCTAACACACACTGATTCAGGTGAAAAAGCCTTGCGTTGGATGGATGAATTTAAAGTTTCGCATTTACCCGTTTTGAAGAATGGAAATTTCGTTGGTGTAATTTCTGAATCCGATGTTTTAGATAAAATGGACATTGTGGAATCTCTGGATAAACTATTTGATCACCTTCCTCGTCCGTATGTATTTGAAAATGCGCATATTTATGAAGTGCTTTCGAAAATTTCAGAACACCGCATAAGTATTTTGCCAATCTTGGATGAAAATGAAAAATACCTTGGATGCACGAGCGTATATCATTTACTCACCGTAATTGCAAATACAGGAAGCATCAAAGAAACGGGAGGAATAATTGTTTTGGAAGTAAATAGTATTGATTATTCCATGGCACAAATTGCACAAATTGTGGAAAGCAATAACGCAAAAATTTTAAGCTCTTATATAATGTCTTCAGTAGATTCCACGAAATTGGAAGTTACTCTGAAAATAAATCAAGTCGAATTATCTCGTATTATTCGGACATTTGAACGGTATGATTACATTATTAAAGAATCTTACCAAAAAAGTGAGGGCGACGAAGATATTCAAAACCGGTACGATGCATTAATGAACTTTTTGAAATTTTAAGATGAACGTAGCAATTTACGGCCCTAAGATCACCAAAGAAAATAATGTCTATTTCAAAGAAGTTTTAGATACACTAGCTGCATTTGGCTGGAATCCAATTCTTGAAAAAAATCTAAAAAGTCAAATGGTTAAGAAAATGAACGTGTCCAATAAAATGGATGAATTTTCTTCGCATTCTGATTTTCATAAAGGAATTGATTTAGCAATGAGTATTGGTGGCGATGGTACGTTTATAAAAAGTGTCGGCTTTGTTCGGGATTCTGGTGTTCCAATTCTTGGTGTAAATACTGGCAGATTAGGTTTTCTAGCAACCATTTCAAAAGATCAGATCCATAGTACGATGGAACAAGTAAAGCAAAAGAAATTTGAACACCAAAAAAGGTCACTTTTGCGCATCGATACGGAAGAAAATTTATTTGGCGAAGATAATTTCGCGTTGAACGAAGTAACTTTTCATAAAAAAGATACTTCTTCCATGCTCACCGTTCATGCTTATTTAGATTCGAATTACTTGAATTCCTACTGGGCTGACGGTTTAATAGTGGCGACCCCAACTGGTTCAACGGCATACAGCTTAAGTTGCGGTGGACCAATTATTACTCCAGGATGCCAAGTGCATATTTTAACGCCAATTGCAGCACACAATCTGAATGTACGTCCAATGGTAGTGCCAGATCACATGCCTATTAAAGTAAGTATAGAAGGAAGAGAGCGGAAATACTTAATCAGTTTGGATGGGAATTCAAAAAATATTCGCGAAGGAGAAGAAGTCCTTGTGACAAAAGCAGAATTTATGATTAATGTAATTAAATTTGAAGAAAATAATTTCCTGGATACGATTCGAAATAAAATGATGTGGGGAATTGATAAACGCAATTGAAAAATTTGTGATTTAGAATTTGTGATTTGTCATTAAAAACGTATAATTTAAAACCAAACAAATAGAATATGAAGTCGATTATTTTAATTTTTGCGGTAATGGTTACCGGTTTATCTTTTGCACAGAAAAAAGGTAAAAAACCAGCAATGGAACCAGGTATTTATGCTGAATTCACAACAACAAAAGGAGTGATCTTGTGCCAATTGGAATACCAAAAAGCACCTATGACCGTTGCAAACTTTGTTGGATTAGCAGAAGGTAAATTTAAGATTATGGATACGTTGACATTTTCAAAACCATTTTACGATGGCCTTAAGTTTCACCGCGTAATCAAAGATTTCATGATCCAAGGTGGAGATCCAGATGGAACAGGGGCTGGAGGTCCAAAACACCGTTTTTACGATGAAATTCATCCTGACTTAAAGCATTCAGGACCAGGTATTATGTCTATGGCAAACTCAGGTCCTGCTACAAATGGCAGCCAGTTTTTCATTACACACAAAGAAACTCCATGGCTAGACGGAAAACATACCGTTTTTGGTCACGTAATTGCCGGACAAGATATTGTGAATAAAATCGAACAGGGTGATATTATGACAACCGTAAAAATAATCCGTGTTGGAAAAGAAGCAAAGAAATGGAATGCTTCCAAAGTTTTCATGGCTGAATATACTAAAATCACTGCAAAAGAGGCTGAAAAAGTGGCAGCAGCGAAATTGGCAGATGCAGCGCGTGAAGCGTATATCCAAAAAATATCCGGTATGTCAGAAGAAGAATATAAAACATTTATGTACTCTGAAATAAAATTAAAATACCCAACAGCACAGCTTTCACCTTCTGGTTTGGTTTATATTATAGAGAATCCAGGCCAAGGAGTAAAACCATCAAAAGGATCAAGTATGTCCGTTCACTACCGTGGAACATTCAGATTGGATGGAAAGCAATTTGACGCATCTTACGACAGAGGTCAACCAATGGATTTTAAATACATTGAAAACAGAATGATTCCTGGTTTTGAGGAAGGTTTGGGAATGTTAGCTAAGGGCGGAAAAGCGAAATTCATTATTCCATATTTCCAAGCGTATGGAAAAGATGGACGACCTGGAGCAATTCCTCCAT
>JBEDAD010000094.1:0-4728 GCA_041177985.1 Bacteroidota bacterium
CGGTTTTAGCACCTTCACCAGTATAGCCTCCCCAAATTCCATTTACATCTAAAGTTGGACGAATACTTCCGCGCTCCATGGTAGAATAGCCAGCTTCACCCATAACTTCATTTAAATCCAAAGCTTCGCAATATTTTTCCAATGAAAATGGAGCCTTTGCCATTTCAGCTCTTTCTTCTTCTGATAATTCTACTACTTTATCGTAAAATCCAGGAATTGTTATCTTGTTATTTTCGTCGTGCAAGGACGCAATCATTTTTGCCAATGTATTGATTGGATTTGCTACACATCCTCCATATAAACCGGAATGTAAATCTCTGTTTGGACCTGTAACTTCCACTTCCACATAACTCAAACCTCTAAGACCAGTTGTAATAGATGGATCATTGTTTGAAAGCATTCCAGTATCCGAAACAAGAATAATATCCGCTTTTAGTTTTTCTACGTTATTTTTAACGAAAATCCCGAGATTTGCACTTCCTACTTCCTCTTCACCTTCAATCATGAATTTCACATTGCAAGGAAGATCATTTGCATGAAGCATAGCTTCAACTGCTTTTACATGCATAAACATCTGACCTTTATCGTCGCATGCTCCTCGAGCAAAAATAGCACCTTCTGGGTGAATCGCAGTTGTTTTGATTACTGGTTCAAATGCTGGACTCGTCCACAAATCAATTGGATCTGCAGGCTGAACGTCGTAATGTCCATAAACCAAAACGGTTGGCAGAGTAGAATCAATGATTTTCTCACCATAAACAATCGGATATCCAGCAGTCTGGCAAATTTCTACAGTATCCATTCCAATTTTATTCAAATGTTCTGCAATTGATTCTGCAGTTTTGTACACATCTTTTGAGAATTTTGGATCTGCGGAAACAGACGGAAGCTTTAATAAATCAAGCAATTCGCTTAAAAATCTTTCTTTATTTTCCTGAATAAAATTTTGTGTAGCCTTCATGTGATTCTATTTTTTGGGTCCTTCAAAATTCGGAATTTTTATCCAAAAAACGAGATTTTATCTTTTTTATTCGCATTTCATGCAACCAATTTCTATATTTGAATGTCTAGAATACATTAATAAAAATATATACAATGATTTTTCGTAACATATTTACCGTATTTGCTTTCGCTCTTGGATTTGTAAGTTGGAACACCGCTCAGATTTCTGTTCAAAATGTTCTAACACCAAATCAGTTGGTTCAAAATGTTTTATTAGGGTTTGGAGTAACCGCTTCCAACATTACTGTAAATGGCAGTCCAATTTCTACAAATACAGTTCAAGGAAATTTATCTTATTTCAATTCTGGAGCAACAAGTTTCCCGATTCAGCAGGGAGTTTTACTCACTACTGGACTAGGAATTGGTGCAGTAGGTCCGAACAATTCCACTTCGCAAACAAATCCCGGAACTCCTTCTGTAAGTACAGATGTTCACCTTAACGATATTGCTAATGGCTCTGTTACAAACGGAGTTGTATTGGAGTTTGACTTTGTGCCTTCAGGCGATACAATCTCGTTCAACTATGTATTCGGTTCGGAGGAATATCCTGAATTTTCGCCATCGTCTTTCAATGATGCATTTGGCTTCTTTTTATGGGGACCCGGAATCACAGGACCATACGTTTTAGGCGGTTATCCTAGTGGTGGGCAAAATCTTGCTATCATTCCAGGAACTACAACTCCAGTGACGATTAATAATGTTGGAGACCAAACAAACACGCAATATTACGTTTTCAACGACAATGGATCGACTTACGGACCGGCAATTCAATACGATGGAACAACCGTTGTTTTAAGTGCGAACGCATCGATTCAATGCGGAGAAACATACCATATAAAACTAGCAATCTGTAATGTTGGTGATCAGTCATACGATTCAGGCGTTTTTCTTCAAGCAAATTCATTTAGTTCAGAAGCAATTGAAATAGCAGTAGCAACTGTTTCTGGCGACACGAGTGTCTACGAAGGTTGTACCGAAGCAAATTTGATGTTCATTCGACCACAAACACAATTAGACGACACACTGATTATAAATTATACTGTAACAGGAAATGCAACAATGGGAGCAGATTTTAATAATCTAATCAATCCAATTACATTTCTTCCGGGCATGGACACTATCGTTTTAACGGTTACTCCAATTGCAGATGGGATTCCAGATAATTATGAGTATGTTACAATCACCGCAACTACAATTTCTTCGTGTGGCGATACGTTAATTTCATCTGGAACATTGTACATTTTAGATTCTATTCCAATTACGATTACAGAAACAAATCCAATTGTGCCCTGCGCAAATGACTCTGTGCTCGTTTCTGCAAGCGCAGCAGGATTATTCCCACCTTTCACTTATTCTTGGACAGGTGGACAAACTGGACCTTCTGCATTTTTCCCTTCCGTGACTGGCGTTTTAACTGGATCAATAGATTATTACGTGACAGCAACAAATTCGTGCGGATATTCCGGAACAGATACGGTAACAATAACGTTGAATCAAACACTTGCTGTGGATACTATTTGGTCGGGACCTGCCTCGTGTGAACCTATTGGCTGGGTGGCAGCGTACGTTACAGGACAAACGGTAACGCCACAGCATGGAGTTTATTACACTTGGAATGGACCGGGCGCTTCAAACCCAAGCTTTGTGAACGCTTCCGTTTGGGAGAATCTTGCTTCAGGTTGGTACTATATAAATATTGAAGATGCTGTATGTAATGTAAACGATAGCGTTTTTATTGATATTTTGAATCCACCAGTTGCTGAATTTAGTGCGAATCCAACATCTGGCTGTACACCACTGGATGTGACTTTTACAAATACAAGTCAAAATGCTTCTAGCTATAGTTGGAATTTTGGAAATGGCACAACAATAAATGTGAATTCTCTGTCGAATCAATACCAAACATATACTTCCAATGCAACAATTCAATTAATTGCGGCTCAAGGAAATTGCGCGGATACAACATTCGTTTCTGTTTATCTTAGTGTTTGTGGATGCACAGATGTTTTAGCACTAAACTATAATCCTTTGGCAAATGCCGATGATGGATCGTGCTATTATCCTCAACCGACAGGTATAGCACCAAATTTTTTTTCACCGAATAACGACGGTTTAAACGATTTATTTTTCCTTTCCACAACAAATTCCGTTTCAATTGAACTTTCGATAATAAATCGATGGGGGAATCTGGTGTTTGAAGGTTCAGGAATAAATCCTGCATGGAATGGTAAAATGAAAAGTGGTGCAGATGCTCCTGATGGTGTTTATTTTTATAAATACACAGTTTATGGTCTGCAAAATCAATTTATTGAAGGACATGGATTCCTCCACTTAATGCTTCATTAAAAACAACCATTGTATAAAATAGAAAAAGAGAGGCGTGCCTCTCTTTTTTTGTTGTCCTTAAAATACTATAAAGCAGCAATCGTTAATACAAGAAATTATTATAGGGATAACGTACTTTAAAAATACGTTTAACCTCTTGGTAAATTTCCTCCTTCAGTTCTTCGATATTCTCTTTGTCCGTTGCTGAAATAAAAACACATTTTGTATTATTTAATTTTGACATCCATGTTTTCTTAAGATGCTCTAGCGTGTACGTTTCTTTTGAAGGTGGATTCGGGTCATCCGGATCTACTTCTAAAGGATGGTAAGCATCAATTTTGTTGAAGACTAAAATTACCGGTTTTTCGGTTTTATCCAATTCATTCAATGTTTCATTCACTACATGGTATTGGTCTTCAAAATTGGCATGCGAAATATCCAAAACGTGCACCAATAAATCTGCTTCTCTCACCTCATCCAAAGTTGATTTGAATGAATCAATTAATTGATTTGGCAACTTTCGGATAAAACCGACCGTGTCAGTCAGAAGAAAAGGTAAATTTTCAATTACCACTTTTCGGACAGTTGTGTCAAGGGTTGCAAATAATTTATTTTCCGCAAAAACATCGGATTTCGATAACAAATTCATTAAAGTACTTTTCCCAACGTTGGTGTAACCAACCAAAGCAACACGCACAAGCTGACCGCGATTACCGCGTTGAACAGACATTTGTTTGTCAATTTCCTTCAGCTTTTCCTTCATCAAGGAAATACGCATTTGAATAATCCTTCTATCCGATTCGATTTGAGATTCACCAGGGCCTCTCAATCCAATTCCTCCCTTTTGGCGTTCGAGATGCGTCCACATTCTTGTTAGTCTCGGCAACATATATTGCAATTGTGCCAATTCCACTTGCGTCTTTGCGTGCGATGTTCTTGCTCTACTTGCAAAAATATCCAGAATCAAAATGTTTCGATCTAAGATTTTACATTCCAATTCTCGTTCAATATTTCGTAATTGAGAAGGAGAAAGTTCGTCATCAAAAATTACTAATTCAATATTGTTTTCTTTGATATATTCGCGAATTTCTTCTAGCTTTCCCTTCCCTACGTAGGTTCTGGGGTGCGGCATTTGCAATTTTTGGAGGAATTTCTTTTGCGTAAATGCCCCAGCTGTTTCCGCTAAGAAATCTAGTTCTTCCAGGTATTCATTTGCTGTCTCTTCTTTAATGTCTGGCGTTATAACGCCTACGAGAATACAAACTTCTTCTACTGCATCCACTGTAACGTGTCCTTCTTGCATAGTTATTTTCTCAATCCTTTAACGTATCCCACGACTTCTTGCATATTTTGCTTGGACTCGGCAATTTCAGACACAGGTGGCATACCATTTTTACCATT
>JBEDAD010000095.1:0-4246 GCA_041177985.1 Bacteroidota bacterium
AGGTAACAGAAGGAGTAGATTATGCAATTGTAATTTCTACAAATGCGGGATTATGGCGCTATATGATTGGAGACCTAGTTCGGTTCATTAATGTGGACGACCGGCTGTTAAAAATTACGGGTCGCATCAAACAATTCCTTAGTTTATGCGGCGAACATTTGTCATTGGATAATATTAACACAGCAATTCAAAACATTAGTAAGCGCGAAGGAATTGAGATAACGGAATTTAGCCTTTTTCCACAAATAGACGAACAACGCCATTCCTGGTTTATTGGAGTTAATGAAAGGCTCGACACGGAAAAAATAATTAATCTAATAGACAAAGAACTCCGGGATTTGAACGATGATTATAATGGTGTTCGAAAAGTAAGTTTGCAACCACCTATATTGAAGGCTCTTCCGGTTGAAACGTTCTATAATTTTATGGAAACCATTGGTAAGGCAGGGTCACAAAACAAATTTCCTCGGGTAATGAATGAGCACCAAAGTGATTTATGGTTGCTTTTTTTGGCTAAACAAGATCTACTTTAGATTGCTTTTTTTTCTCGTTTGCTTTTTGGTAGTATTTTAATAGGGCATTCGCAATTACGACCAAAACAATAATGGCGGCGCCAATATAAAATTGTGATCCGAGAACTTTATTTTCCTTGAGTATAAAAATTGCCAGTAGAATAGTATAAACAGGCTCTAAATTTATACTCAATGAAACGGTAAAAGCCCCCAATCGTTTAACGACTTCAATTGTAGCAAGGAACGCAAAGGAAGTGCATAATATTCCCAAAAACAACAACCAAAGGAAATCGCTTACCTCCATACTAAATAATTCAGCAGTGAAATTTCCTTGCGCAACCAAAACTATGGTTAAAAAAACGAGCGCAGCTAGCATTTCGTAAAAGGTAATTTTATACGAAGGGGAATCTTGCGCAAGTCGCGCATTAAAAACGGAAAATAGCGCAGCGAAAAGCGCAGAGCACAAACCATAAGCAAGCGCCTCGTAGTCTTTAGGATTGAAATCCCGCGACACGAAATAAATCCCGTAAATCACAATTAATCCAAAAAAGAATTCAAGTTTAGAAAATTTCCGCTTCATAAACAGCGGCTCTAACCATGTTACGTGTAAAGTGGTTGTCGACAGGCAAAGGATTCCCAGAGAAGCGGTAGACAGCTGAATGGAAGTATAGAAAGTCATCCAATGTAAAGCAACAATAATTCCAACACCAAAAAATTTAAACAGTTCTTTTGGAGAAGTAATTTTAACCGATTTTTTCATGAAAATCAACGCGATTCCCAAAGCTAAAAAAGCAATTAAAACCCGGTGCCAAACAATATAAAATGCTTCTAAATGGATTAAAACACCTAAAATGCCCGTGAACCCCCACATAAATATAATGAGATGCAGCAGTGTGTGGTATTTGTATTTCGCGAACATTTTTGCCGTGAAGGTAAAAAAAAGCGGTTGAATATTGTCAACCGCTTTTTTTATTTATGGAAAACGTCCGTTGCAAAGGCTGGTAATCATCGTCGCTTTTGTAACGGTCTTCGAATAATTTAATTTGCCTTACGAATCGCTTTTTTGCGTTTATTGTCTAATTTTTCTTGTTTATCATCTAGTTTTTTACCTTTCGAATCTAATTTTTCTTGTTTTGACTTCAGTTTATCTAGTTTTTTGCCTTTTTGCTTTTTATTCTCCAGATTTTCCTGCTCTTTTTTAAGATCCTTTCGTTCGCTATCTATTTTCTTTTGTTCATCATCGTACTTTTCAAGAGTTTCTTTTAATTTTTCCGCAGCTTCTTTTTCTTTAGCGGCTTTTTTCGCTTCTTTTTCCGCTCTAATTAAATCTTTTTCTGCTTCTTTCTTTTTCTTATCTGCTTCTTTTCCTTTCTTTTCTGCTTCTTTTTTAGCTTTTTTCTCTTCCGCTTCTTTCATTTCTTCCTTCTTCAAAGCATCTTTCTCTTTTCCCGCTTTTTCTTTCGCTTCTTTCGCTTCTTTTTCTGCGGCATATTTAGCATTTTTGGCTTTTTCTTCTGAAGATTTACCATCTTTTTCAGCCTCTTGTCTTTCTTTTTCCTGCTCTTTTTGTTTTTTCTCCGCTTCTTGCTTTGCTTTTTCGTCGGAAGACTTGGCACTTTCTAGTTTTGAATTATCTGCTTCTTTCTGTCGAGCTTCCATTTCTGCCTCACGTTCTTTCGCTTCAATTTCACGCTTTTTAGCAGCTTCTGCTACTTCCGATTCTTTTTGATTTTTAAGTTTTTGAGCTTCTAACCGTTGCGCATCAGACGTGCCCCGCTGTTTATCTGCTTCCGCTTGTTTTGCATCCGCTTCTTTTTGCTTTAATTGGGTGGTTTTTTCTGCCTCGTCTTTTTCTTTTCTCATTTGTTCGGCAGATCTTACGGTCTCTTCTTTTTGCTCAGATAATTGTGCCGCTTCGGATTGGTATTGTTTTGTTTTATCTTCCGCTTTTGAAGTTTTATCCTCGATTTTGGCAACTTTTTCTTCTGATGTTGTTGTTATTGTTTCTGGAGAATCGGATTTACTTTTTAAAACAAAATCAAAAACGTTTCCGTTTTCCAAAACAATATCGTTCAATTTCTGGTCTTTATATAGGCTGTGAGAAACTTCAATTTGAACGAATTGTTTCCCGTAAGAAGGAATAGAAATCGTTGCTTTTCCTGCTGCATCTGCTGTTGCAGAACCAATGGGCATTTTATTGGCAGTAATCCTAACCAAAGCGCCTTGAACAGCCTTTCCATCACTTGTAACATTTACCGTTACGGCAATAGCTTCTTTGATCGATTCTTCTGTTAATGTTGCAGTGTTGATTGTACTTGAAAAAGCTGCAGTAGTGCAAAAGAGCGCGCTGGTCAGTATAAAAAATTTGTTCATGGTTGATTTATTTTGAAACTAAAGATACAAAAAATGTATTTTCCGAGTGCTATTTTCAAAAACAATTCAAAAAAATTGAGTTAATTTTATCCCATGCAATTTAAAGATGTAATCGGACAAGAGGGGCTTAAAAAGCAGTTTATTCACGAAGTGGAAAACAACAAAATAAGCCACGCCCAACTTTTTTTAGGGAATGCCGGTTATGGAGGCTTGCCGCTTGCAATGGCGTTTGTTCAGTATTTATTTTGCGAAAACAAGAATAGTAACGACAGCTGCGGAGAATGTGCTTCCTGTCGTAGAATTGCGACCTTGCAACATCCTGATGTTCATTTTTCATTTCCAGTTGTTCTTACGGCGCATAAAAAATCAGATGGTGCAATTCACCATTGGAGAGAACAAATCAAAGAACAGCCATATTTTAGTCAAGTTGAATGGCTCCGAAGAATTGACGAAAAAGAGCGGAAGCCAATGATTGGAACCGAAGAAAGTCAAGATATTATTAAGAAACTTACGCTTAAGTCCTACGAAGGCGGCTACAAGGTCATGATTATATGGATGGCGGAAGAAATGAATACCATTTGTGCTAATAAATTATTAAAGATTTTAGAGGAGCCACCGCAGAAAACACTGTTTATTCTGCTGTGTGAAAAACAAGATCTTTTGCTTCCAACCATCGTTTCGCGCACACAAATAGTAAAGATACCGCGCATAAATTCCGAGGATTTAAACGCCTATTTAGGAAACAACTTTGCTGTTAACGGATCTAATTTAGACAGTATTGTAGCGCGCTCGGAAGGCAGCGCTTTACTTGCGTATGAAATGATTGGCTCGCACGAAGAACAAGACTATAACCGCGAACTTTTCATCCAATTGATGCGGGTTTGTTATAAAAAAGACGTGCTTCCAATGTTGGATTGGGCGGAAGATGTTGCTGCTTCTAGTAAAGACCGTCAGAAGATTTTTTTACAGTATGGTTTGCACATGTTCCGACAAAGTTTGCTGAGAAACTATACTGGCGGACAACTGACGCGTGTTTCCAGCGAAGAAGAAGATTTTTTAGGCAAATTTGCTAAGTTTATTACCGGTAAAAACATCCAGGATTTTATGCAAACGTTTGACGATGCCTACTACCATATTGAACGAAATGCTAGTGCTAAAATACTATTTACTAACCTCTGCTTTAAAGTGATGCGTTATATTCACTTTGCTTAGTGCAAAACTCTATTTTCGATAGACGCCACCAAACTCTGATTTATTTCTTATTTTTACATAAATAAAAAAGCGAATTATGGGTTGTTCAAATTGCAGTAGTGGAGGTGGAACTCCACGAGGATGTAAGAATAATGGAACCTGTAGTTCTG
>JBEDAD010000096.1:0-5010 GCA_041177985.1 Bacteroidota bacterium
GAGAAAATTATGAGTGGTATCTCAAACTCCTTTCAAATCAATGAAAAAGTAGCTTTTCTTTACGAGAAAGGTGGCGGTATTGTGCGTCGTTTTGATGCTAATGGTTTAATTTTCGTTGAAGATGAGGATGGTTTTGAGCGCCCTTTTCCTTCCAACGAATTGGTAAAAATTTATGGCTCGGATTACCATTTACCGGAAGATAATCTCGCACATATAATTGAGGACGATACCATTTCAACCTCCCAACATACGATTCGAAAGGAGAAACAAAGCGGAACTAATAAATCAATGGACGTTTGGGAAATTGATCTGCATATTGAATCGCTTTTAGATTCCAATTTAGGCATGAGTAATTCAGAAATTTTGGCAGTTCAAATGAAAGAATTTCGAAATTTTTTCAATCGTGCAAAAGCAAAAAATGTGCGGAAACTAATCGTAATCCACGGCGTAGGAGCGGGGGTGCTGAAAGATGACGTGCGACTGTTTTTAGACAAAAAAGACGGAATTGAATATTATGATGCTGATTTCAGAGAATATGGAAAAGGTGCTACTGCAATCGAAATTCGCTATACTCAAGTTTAATTTTTACAGCAATACTAGGTTATTTTCCCGAAAGTGTGCACGTCATTGTGTCCTTCTTCAATTTGATCTTTGGCTTTTTTAATCGATTGCGTCAACAGGAAAATATCTGGAGTAACATTTTTACCCAGCCATTCCCAACTTTCATCTTCGGATTCTATTGCTAAAGCCATGTGGTATAATATTTCATAGTCGTGCAACAACAACCATTTTTGCGCTGGTTTATTTCCTTCTGCTGCATTTATCATGGCCATTAAATGCGGGTAACCCGAATCAATTAGCCATTTTCGAGCCTCTTCTCGCAGGTAAATGGCATGTGTTGCCATTGCTAATTCCATGAAGTCGTTATCTTTCAACCAAAGCAAAAGATTCTTGTTTCCATCAATTGCTTTTGCCCAAGCTAGAATCACTTTCGGATGATAATCCAAAGGTTTTATGTTTACATTCTGAACAGTCGCCGGATTAGTTACCTCCGTTTTTTGTTTCTTTTTGAACCAATTTAGCATTGCATAAAAATGAAGTGAGTTTACTTTGGGATTATCTGTTTTTATACATTAAGTTACAGAGAAATCAGGCATAAAACAAATACGCCACAATTATAGCTGTAATTCCGCCAATCAAATCGCAAATCAATCCTGCCCAAGCGGCGTAGCGCGTATTCGTGATCCGAACAGCTCCAAAATAAACTGCCAAAACATAAAAAGTTGTTTCCGTGCTTCCTTGAAAAGTTGCTGCAAGCTTACCGGTGAATGAATCTACGCCAAAACTGTCAAAAGTCTCGATCATTAATCCGCGGGCTCCAGAGCCAGAGAATGGCTTCATGAAGATTACGGGTAAAGCGTCAACAAACTCAAGCGCGCGCATGCCGAAGAAAAATAATACCGCCCTTATTCCTGTCATTAAATCGCCAAAAGCTCCAGAAGCACGAAATAGTGCAACAGCAGCAAGGATAGCAATTAGATACGGAACGATATTCAGTGCAACTTCAAAACCGCCTTTTGCACCTTCGATAAAAGAATCGTATAAATTGATTTTGGAACGAATTGCCAAGCCAAAGAAAAAGGCAATAATTCCAAAAATGATGGTATTGCTTACAACGGAGGAAATCACATCAATTTTTTCAGGATAGGAATTTAGAAGGGAAATCAATCCAAAAACGGCTAGCGTCAACGTACCGATATATGCTAAAATAACTTTATCAAAGAGATTAATTTTTTGTCGAATGGAAACGTAAATCAGACCGCCAAGTGTTGCAAAGAACGTGGTAATTAAGATTGGTAAAAAAACAGAAGCCGGCGATTCAGAGTCGTTCGCTGCACGCGCAGCCAAAATACTTACTGGAATAATCGTAAGTCCCGAAGCATTAAGCATTAAAAACATAATTTGCGCGTTCGTTGCTGTCTTTGGATTTGGATTTAATTCTTGTAAATCCTTCATGGCTTTTAATCCTGCTGGCGTCGCTGCATTATCTAATCCAAGCATATTTGCAGAAAAGTTCAACATAATAGATCCGATTGCAGGATGGCCTTTTGGAACTTCAGGGAAAAGTCTAGAAAATAATGGCGATACCAACTTTGACATAACGCGAACTGCACCGCCGTCTTCGCCAATTTTCATAAATCCCATCCACAAGCACAAAATACCCGTCATGAAAATTGCAATTTCAAAACCTGTTTTTGCAGAAGCGAAAAGTGCATCCATCATTTTTTGAAGAATAAATGTGTCTTGCCAAAAAATGAGTTTTGAAAACCCCATTGTAATAGCGATGACAAACATTCCTATCCAAATTCTATTTAATACCATAGTGCTAATATCCGCTTTTATTTGAAAGGGATTTTAAAGGTTTAAACTTTATATTAACAATGAAATGTCTATAGGGAAAAGGTGGATTCTTCGTTTTTCTGAGTTAATTTGATAAAATTTTCAATTACCACGCTACCGAGATTTCCGGAAACTTCCGGGTGAAATTGAACCCCGAAAATCGGCATAGAAAGGTGCTGCATTGCTTCGTTTACGCAAGCGTCTGAAGATGCAACCAGTTGAAATCCTGGGGGAATTGAAATTGTCTCGCAATGGTCTTCCATCATTTCAAATTCTGTCGGTAATTTATCGAAAAGTGAACAGTTCTCATATACTTCAATGGTTTGCCAATCGCGATCTTCGCGCATTCTAGATGCAAAAGCACCAAACGTCAAGCCTATTAGTTGGTGACCGAAACAAATTCCCAAAACTGGAATAGTGGTGTTTTTAACCCATATTATTTTTTCGAGAAAAGGCGCAATATTTTGCTCTGTAATTAACAATGGAGCACCAGAGATGATTACGCCGGTGTAATTTTCTACATCCTGGTCGTTAAAATCTAGAATTGGAACTGTTTTAAAATCACAAAATCCGTCTACAATTTCTTCAATGAAATCGATTTTACTACTTCCACAATTTAAAATTAGCACCATAAAAATGTTTTAAATGTCCAACTTACCAATTCCTTGCCGCACAATTACCGGAGCACCGCTTGTGCAATCGATTACGGTCGAAGCATCCAAATTACCATATCCACCATCGATTATTAAATCGATGCTTTCGTCAAAATGTTCATAAATGGTATACGGATCTGCGTAGTAATCCAAAATAGTATCCGCATCGTTATGCAAAGAAGTTGTTACAAGCGGATTTCCAAGTTGTCTGACAATTTCCAAAACGATTTCGTTATTTGGGATTCTAATACCAATTTCTTTTTTACCGGAATCGAACAGTTTTGGCACCTCGCTAGTTGCGTTTAAAATGAAGGTAAAAGGACCCGGTAAAGCATGTTTTAGCAGTTTAAATGTAGGTCGGTCTAACTGCTGCACATAGTTTGCCAAATCACTCATATCCGCACAAATGATTGAAAAGTTTGTTTTATTCAATTTCAAACCTTTCATTTTCGCGAGATTATTCAGTGCTTTTTTATTGTATAAATCGCAGCCCATACTATACACCGTGTCTGTCGGAAAGATAATAATCCCTCCTTTTTTTAGCACATCTACAGCCTGTTGTATCAGTCTTTTATCGATATTCCTGGGATTTATTTCTACAAGCATATTGTTTTAAAAGTTGGAGTGACGGATTAATTATTTGGATTCATCTGTTAATTTACATAGAATTTTTAAATTTTCTTTAATTCTGCTTGAACGAAACTTGCCAATTCCTTTAAATAGTTTTCGGTGAAGTCGAAAGAAATTCCCGCAACTTTATAAATTTCTGGAATCGTAGCGGTATAGCCCAATCGAAGTGCGTTTTTATAATCTCCAATCGCTTTCGGGAAATTTTCCTGGCTATTTTTCCAAACGCCCAGCGCACCAAGTTGTGCAATTCCATATTCAATATAATAAAATGGTACTTCGAACAGGTGTAATTGTCTTTGCCATGCCGTTGCTTGCATGTCTTCAAATCCCGTCCAATCTGTTAATCCCGTCCCATATTCCTTTGAAATTTCCGACCATTTTGCATGTCTTTCTGAAACAGTGTGCGTAGGATTGGAATAAACCCAATGCTGGAATTCATCTATTTGTGCAATCCATGGAAGAATTTTCAAAATCGATTCGAGTTGTTCTCTTTTTGCACGGTTAAAATTATCGTTATCGGAATAAAATTCATTCCAAAGTTCCATTGTTAGCATTTCCATTGACATGGAAGCCAATTCAGCGACTTCGGATGGAACATTTTTGAAACCGGTCAATTCCAAATCTCTACTCAGAAAGGAGTGTACTGCATGTCCGCCTTCGTGCACCATTGTCACTAGATCCCGCTGTGCACCAACCGAATTCATGAATATAAATGGTACGCCAATTTCATACAAGGGATAATTGTAACCGCCTGGTGATTTTCCTTCTTTTGAATCCAAATCCAAATGTCCCATTTCGTCCATCGTGCGCAAACAATCGCCGAAGTAGGAATCGATTTTATCAAACATGGCAATCGTTCCTGTCAATAATTGTTTCCCTGTTTCAAAAGGTTTCAAAGGTTGTTTGCCTTCCGGATCAACTTCCGAATCCCACGGTTTAAATTTCTCCTTTCCCAAGGTCTTGAGTTTTGCCAGCTGAATTTCTTTCACCAAAGGAACGATTTGTGATTTAATGGCCTTGTGAAAATTAAAGCAATCCTCTTTTGTGTAGTCAAATCTTCCCAAAGCTAGAAATTTGTAATCGCGGAAATTATCAAATCCAGCATTTATTGCCACTTGGTGTCTTTTTTCAATCAATTCAGTGAACAATCCATCTAAACTGTCGGTGTCTTTTCTTCTTCGGGTCGACATTTTTTCGAAGATGGTTCGACGTAATTCTTCATCCGTTTCTTTCAGAAGCGATGCTGCCTTCTGCATTGTCAATGTTTCCCCGTTGTGTTCAATCGATTGCGCTGCGGAAATAGAACCAAACAATTGGCTTTTTTCGT
>JBEDAD010000097.1:0-5923 GCA_041177985.1 Bacteroidota bacterium
AGTCCAGGCCTTGACGGATTTTATCTTGAATATTGATTTTTGTTGTACAAACATACTCGCACAATGCAAAATCTTCTGGCGCTACTTCGTAGATTCCAAGATTCTCCATTCCGTCGATGTCATCCGTTATTGCAGCTTTAACCAATTGCATTGGGAAAATATCAAACGGGAACACTTTCTCCAATTCACCAGTTACCACAAATGCCCTTTCTTCGCCATTTGTATTGGTATCCAATCTGAATTTCTTTTTTGGCGTTAAAAACGTTGGAAACAATCTTGAATTAGAGAATTTATCAAACCCAAGTCCTAGCCATCCTGTTGTTAAAAAGAACTTGTATTGGTCTCCTTCCGGAAGCAAAGTCACTTGATTTGCATAAAATCCTAGATGGCCATCCGCATCAATTTTATCACCGGTTAAAGCGTTTCCACTGATTACACGTACTTTTCCTTCTGTTTTTACCGCATCCTTTAAAAGCGCAGACACATTCGCTCCGATAATCGTTTTATAGTATTTTGGAGCAATTGCTTCAGAGCCCGTAAGTGCAATGGTTTTGTGCGCATCAAACTTTCCAGTATTAAAATACCTTCCAATGATTGCTACATCTTGTGCATTTACCGTCCAGATAAATTCTCCTTTATTGATTGGATCAATGTGGTGAATTTGCGGTCCAACATTACCAGCTGGATGCTTTCCGGAAATTTTATTGATTTGAACACCTTTCGCATGCTCGAACTTTGCATCGTTTGCCGTTTTTGCGTTCAATGTAAGGTGCACTTTTCCTGCCGTAAGTTTCGCCAAAGCGTCTAAACCTGCTTGAAAATCTGCATCTTGTCCGTGCATAGAATAATTAAAATCTGCAGCTAAAGGAGCGCTGTCAAACGCAGAGATAAAAATCGCTTTTGGAGCGTTATCTTGCACCGCAACAATATCCAACGGGCGTTGTTTCACAAATGGCCACAAACCTGCAGCGAGCATTGTTTCCTTTACCTCATCTCCAGACATTGTTGTAATATCCTTCATTGGGGTTTCTAAGAACTCTTGCGTTGCGTCTACAGCTATCAGGATTTCTATAATCTTGCGTTTCTCGCCGCGCACAATTGACTGAATAGTTCCACTAAGTGGTGAAACGATTTTTACAGGTTCATTGTACTTGTTGCAGAAAATTACTTCGCCGGCTTTTACATGACTTCCTTCTTTGGCAACCATTTTTGGCGTCATTCCGTGAAAATCGGATGGCTTCAACGATATCGTCGTTGGCAATGGCAAGGTAATCGTTACCTTTTCCGCATCACCTAATAATCTAATATCCAAGCCTTTCTTGAGCTTAACTGTCTTCGACATGTTTTAAAGCGTTTTAATAAGTAGCGTAAAATTATAAAATTCCGAGCGTTTGGGGGGAATTAATAATAATTTAACATAGAATTTTTTAATTTAGAACAGTTCTAAATAATTTATATTAGGATTGAATTTGGTTATTTATTCTTTCGGCAAAATGTTAAATTTATAGAAAGGGTAAAACTCTTTTCTTTGTAATTTGTTTTTAAATAAATATTGGCTTAATTTTCGAAACTGTAAACAGACAAACGAACGACCATGGAAACAGCAATTACCGAGGGAATAGAAATTAGCGTTGACACGAACTTTCGATCTGACTTTTCCTCAATCCCGGAAAACGTATACTTTTTTAACTACCGCATTACTATTCAAAACCACAACAATTTTGATGTGCAATTGCTGAAAAGAGATTGGTACATCTTTGATTCCTTGAACGATACGAGTTTTGTCAGCGGTGAAGGTGTTGTTGGTGAGCAACCACTTTTAAAACCAAGTCAAAATTTCACGTATACAAGTGGTTGTGAATTGCAATCCGAGATTGGATACATGAAGGGATTTTATACCTTTAAAAACTTGAACAATGGGGAATTTTTCCAAGTTTTCATTCCAAAATTCAAACTAATCTACCCACCAAAACTGAATTAAGTTGATGCTTAAATAATTTTTTTTCTGTAGAAGGCTAACATCACCAAGGCAATTGCGCACAGGGAGAAAATAGCATAAAGCACGTATTTTTGAAATCTCTGAGCGGCAATACTTTCTTCTAGTTTTTGTGCTTCTTTTTTATCGAACTCCTCTCTCTCCAAAGATTCGACTATTTCAATAATATCCCGATCCCTCGTATTCAGTTCAGAAACTTCTGAATAATATTTTTTCTGCAGGGCAATATATCCGTCCATTTTTTGAACGGCTATTTCGAAATTCTCAGCCATTTTGTCGATATTGATTAAAGAAAGTAACACTTCCATTTCCTCTTTTAACAGATTATTTTCTTTGCAATATGCTTGACATTTTTCATAATATAGAGCCGCAGTTTGAACATCACCAATCCCTGAATAGTATTCACCCAAGTTAAAATAACTCTCAGAAATGGAACGAACATTTTTCGTTTTCAGTCGGATTTCTAAAGATTTATTGAAATAATTTAATGCCTCTTTCTGGTTTCCTTCCTGAAAATAAACGATTGCCATATTCGTATAGGCGTGTGCTATTTGCGCAATAGCATTCGATGCAAATCCGTAATAAGCACTTTTTCTAAACAACTCTTTTGAAAGGGAAAATTTTCCTTTACCACTTTGAATAGCGCCAAGTAAAGCATAAGCATTGGATACAGATTCCAACTTTTTAATTTTTTTTGCTTGGTTTTTATAGTGGTTCAGAATCGCTGCAGCCTTTGTGGTATTGCCCATATCGATATAGGCTTGAGCCAAGTTTACTTCCGCTAAAAAAGCAGAGGTCGGATCTGGCGATTTCTTTCCGCTTTTAAGCGATTTCAAGTAATACTTTTCTGCAACATGGGGTTTTGAAAAGTATAAATAACCATTTCCAATTTCGTTCAAGGTTTCGGTTTGTAGAATATAATTCTCCTTTTTGGCGAAATAAACATTTGCTGCCTTCAGGTACTCTATTCCTTTTTCCTGGTTTCCAGTGCGAATCAAATAACTACCAAGAGAACGTTTGCCGACGTGCATTGCAAAAGGATTTCCTCCCTTTACGCCAAGACGATAAATATGCAGCCCATCCAATTTGAGGGAATCCAAATCATTTCGCATGTATAGATTCCAATTTTCTAACGAAATTTGAGCTGCTGCCTGAATTTTTGCTTGAGCGTTCGATTTGGAAGCAAATTCGCCCTTTTGAGCGAAACTAAGAAATCCAAAAAGTAGAACACACAGGGTAAGTTTAAATTTTTTCTGTTTCATGCGATTGAAAATGTCTAATTGTAATTAACTTCATTGCAAGGATAACAAACAAACGTTAACTTTGCAAAAAAAATATTTCTTATGTCAAATGCCATATTCCAAGTTCCTATCGCTATAAATGAGCCTGTACGGTCGTATGCACCGGATTCAGCGGAACGCACTAATTTGCTCCGAAAATACCATGAAATGTACAGCCAGAGCGAGATAGATGTTCCAATGTACATCGGTGGAAAAGAAGTGAGAACTTCCTCTAAAAAGCCTTTAACTGCTCCGCATGATCACCAAAAAGTTTTGGGTCACTACAATGTTGGAGAAGCGGTGCATGTGCAACAAGCTATTGATGCAGCGCTTGCAGCAAAGGAAGCATGGGCTAATTTACCTTGGGAAGATCGCGCGGCAATCTTTTTGAAAGCAGCGGATCTCTTGGCAGGACCATTTCGAGATAAAATGAACGCTGCAACGATGTTGGCGCAATCTAAAAATGTTTTTCAGACAGAAATTGATGCCGTTTGCGAATTGGTAGATTTTTTCCGATTCAACGTGCAATACATGACGCAGATTTATAAAGAACAACCAGAATCGTTGCCTGGAATGTGGAACAGACTGGAATACCGTCCGTTGGAAGGATTTGTATTTGCGTTAACGCCATTTAACTTTACTTCCATTGCAGCAAATTTATGCGCAGCTCCAGCAATGATGGGGAATGTGGTTGTTTGGAAACCTGCAGAAACGCAAATATATTCAGCACAAGTAATCATGGAATTATTCAAAGCTGCGGGAGTTCCAGATGGCGTAATAAATATGGTTACCGTTAGTGGACAAGTTGCTGGAGAAGTTATTTTCAAAAACAAGCATTTTGCTGGACTTCACTTTACAGGATCGACAAATGTTTTCAGACAACTGTGGAAAAACATCGCTTTGAATCTTGATACGTATCGCTCTTACCCAAGAATAGTTGGAGAAACGGGTGGTAAGGACTTTATCATGGTTCATAAATCTGCCAATGCTGCAGAGGTTGCAACAGCAATGTCGCGCGGTGCTTTTGAATTTCAAGGACAAAAATGTTCTGCGGCTTCCAGAGCTTATGTTCCATCGAATATCTGGCCTGAAGTAAAACGCATATTTGTAGAACAAGTTTCGTCTTTCAAGATGGGATCTCCAGAAGACACATCCAACTTCATAAACGCGGTTATTGATGTGAGAGCTTTTGATAAAATTGCTGGTTACATTGACTATTGCAAATCTCACAACGATGCGGAGATAATCACCGGTGGAAATTACGATAAATCTAAAGGATATTTCATCGAACCAACTGCGGTTGTTACGACGGATCCAAAATTCAGAACGATGTCGGAAGAAATCTTTGGTCCTGTTTTAACTATTTATGTTTACGACGAAAATAAGTTTGAAGAAACATTGGCTATTTTAGATGAAACTTCGGAATATGCGTTAACAGGATCTATCATTTCAAATGATCGCTACGCCATAAATCTTGCAACAAAACGTCTTGAAAATGCAGCTGGTAATTTTTACATCAACGATAAGCCAACAGGTGCTGTTGTCGGACAGCAGCCATTTGGCGGAGCTAGAGGTTCTGGTACAAATGACAAAGCTGGTGCAGCAATGAACTTAATGCGCTGGGTTGCCGCTAGAACAATTAAGGAAACATTTGTTCCACCAACAGATTATAAATACCCATTTTTAGGATAAATACTAGTCGTTCAAATAATAAATACTATTTTTAAAACGCTTTCTTCGGAAGGCGTTTTTTTTAAACTAATATTTCCAAAGATGATTCATACTATTAAACGTTTTATTCCAAGTCTATTTTTGCTGCTTGTTTTCGTTTGTTGTACTGCAAAAAAAGCAGAAAAGCAGGCACAAACTGACGATGCCATTCTCCAACAATACATTCAGGAAAATGGCCTCACAGCGCAAAAAACGGCAAGTGGGTTGTATTATGTAATTGACAATCCAGGAACAGGTTTGCCGTGTAATTCCAATTCGTATGTGAAAGTTTCCTACAAGGGCTATTTTACGGATGGAGCAGTTTTTGACGAAAGCGATGCACAGGGAATTTCATTTAGTTTAACTGGCGTGATCAAAGGTTGGACCGAAGGAATTCCCTATTTTAAAGAAGGAGGAAACGGTAAATTATTACTGCCATCCGCCTTGGCTTATGGAAAAGCAGGAACTAGCGGAATACCAGCAAATTCTGTGTTAATTTTCGATGTTAAATTACTAGAAGTTTTATAGTTGTAGGGTTTTTCAAAAATTCCGCAGGCGCAGGTACACTATTTTAAACACTTAAAATAATCAAACGGCTCGAGACAATCGTTGCACGTATAATGTGCTTTGCACGCTGTACTTCCGAATTGACTCACCATTTTTGTGTTTCTCGAATGACATAATGGACAAGGAACAACTGTTGGCTCAGCGAATAAAACACTTTTATCGACTTCGTTCTCCGGTGGCGCAATTCCGTATTCCCGCAATTTATTTCTGCCACTTTCCGATAACCAATCTGTTGTCCATGCAGGCGAAAGCACTAAATCAACGGACACCTTTTTCAGCCCTTTTTCCTGCAGTTTTTCAATGATTTGCACTTCGATCATTTTCATTGCAGGACAGCCGCTGTACGTTGGCGTAATGGTAACATGGCAAT
>JBEDAD010000098.1:0-9211 GCA_041177985.1 Bacteroidota bacterium
CCACTCATCTTCAAATATAATTCTCGCGAAGCAAATTCTTCAGCGGATATTTTGGACTCTCCATTGATATCCATCATTGTAACAGTAGATGTCCCAATAAATTTAATCTTTGAAAAGCCAGTTACTTCAATTCTACTTTCCTCACAATCACATTCAATTTGTACATCATTAAATCCGTTACTTTCAAATTCAAAATTATTGCTTTTTAGGTTTAATATTCCTTTTGTTTCACCGTTCATCTCAATTTCAAGATTATTAACATTCAAATCGATGTTCATATTGACGCAACCATTTGCTTCAATCTCTAAATCATTAGATTGATAGGTTGAATTAGTAACGATTTCACAAAAACCATTTAACTTAATTTCAACTAAATCAACTACTGTTATTATTAAATCTGAAGCGTTGTTATCATTGGCGCTATTTAAATATAAGGTTCCATTTTTGATCGAATACTCCAAAAGTGGTTCTCCCTCTTCATGTGCAATTGTATTTTGAATAGAGTAACTCGTTCCTTTTACGAGTGTGAAATGAACGAATCCATTTGCATCTATTCGTTTAAACTGATCTTTTGCTTGGTTGTTTTTAATACCAATTTGCCTGTTGGATTTAAGAGGTTCAATTGAATTCATTTCGTATTCTATGAAAAGTGAACCTGGTGACAATTTATTCAATTTAAACACCTCATTCATGACAATTTTATCTGCTACTTTGCTATTCAGCTGTTTAGTCGGTGTAATTATTTTTTGTTTAAATTCAGCACGTACCATTTTATGCTCCTGAGTTTTTTTTCGAATTGTTTTTTCTGAATTTGGCACGCTCGAATTTAAGTGCACAATTGCCACAATCGTAGCAATGGAAATTGAAGTGATACTAGTTAACATAAGCCACATTTTTTTAGTGAATAACCATTTTAAAGAAGCAAATAATCCAACGAAAATAACTCCACCTTTCAACCATGAATTAACAGCTGAAATAGAAACCGTTGATGGTTCCTCACGCTTTTCCTTTAGTAATTTATCTAAATCCAATTCTTTCATACTATAATTGTTTTAGTCTTGCTTTCTGACAATGCCTCTAAAAGTTTTTTTCGTCCTCTTGACAACCGTTGTTTTACCGCGTCAACTGTACACTCTTGAATTTCAGCTGTTTCCTTTAGTGAGAATCCAGCAATTTCAAACAGAATAATACAATTACGGTATTCCAATGAAAGCGTATTGAGCGCTTCATACAGTTCATCATGTTGGAAGTTCTTTTCTGCGGAAAAAGAATGATCTTGGGTGTTTTCCACTCCTTTTACATCAGAAAATGTGCTGGGTTTGTTTTTTCTTCTAAAATTGGCATGTACCTTATTTGTGATACTAAAGAGAAACGATAAAAATACTTCTCTATTTTTCAAGGTATCAAACTGCTCAAAAGCAATAATCAAGGTATCATGCATTAAATCGTTAAAATCACAAACGCCATAAGAACGTGATTTACAAAATCGTTCGAAATTCCCGTGCACAGGTTCGTACAATTCCATAAACTGTTTCTTTTTTGTCATTCTGTTAGCGCACTATTTGCTTCTTTAAGAGTAAGTGTTAATGTACTTAAAAAGGTGACAAAAAGGATAAAGAAATTACTTGAGAGATAAGAATACTATTTAACTACTTGCTCGAGCATTGGAACAAATTTAAAGGTTCCGAATTCATCCGTTACATATTCCGTTTCAGAAACCTTCACAATACGCTTCATGAGTTGCTCATCACCTTCTCCAATTGGAATTACCATGATGCCACCAATTTTTAATTGATCCAATAATGCTTGTGGAATAAATGGCGCACCGCAGGTTACAATTATTTTGTCAAATGGCGCAAAATTAGGCAGTCCTTTGTAGCCGTCACCAAAGATCAATCGGGGATTGAAATTTAAAAAACCAATGATTGCCTTCGATTTTGCAAGCAGTTCTTTTTGTCGTTCAATAGAAAAAACTTTCGCGCCCATTTGACACAAAATACACGTTTGAAATCCTGATCCTGTTCCGATTTCCAACACTTTATCTCCTCGTTTTAGTTCCAGTAATTGGGTTTGAAAAGCAACTGTAATTGGATGAGAAATCGTCTGCCCTGCTCCTATTTGAAAGGCCATGTTGGAATATGCCTGCTCCATAAAAACCAAATCCAAAAAGAAATGCCGGGGAACTTTATCAAAGGCTTCAAAAATAGCTGGATTCTTGATTCTTTCGTCCTCGCGCAATTTTTCAATCAATCGCTTGCGCATTCCTTTATGTTTAAACGTGTCTTGCATGCCGTAAAAATAGTGTTTACAACTCTTTGTTTTAATTCCATTTTCTAACACCGGTGTGTGAATAATCTTTTTTTAGTCAAAATGTAGGTTTTCAGTAGGTTTGCTTTCTTCGGTAATCCAAATCTCACCAAAATAATACATCGGGTATATAATTGCGATTGAAATGTGCCATCGGTACTAACACTTTCGTATATTTGAACTGCAAAAAAAAGAACAAATGGCTATTTCAAAAAAGGAATTAGAATTTAATATAAATGAAGACCAAATGCGTCTGAAAATTGCAACCTTGGAAAGGGAACTTTCTAAAATTGCTGAGGGAGGCGGAAAAAAACGTTTGGAGAAATTGCACGAAAGTGGCAAATTGTCTGCGCGGGAACGCATTGATTTACTTCTCGATCCGTCTACTGAACGTTTTGAAGTTGGTGCAATTGCCGGATATGGCATGTATAAAGAGCATGGTGGTTGTCCTGCTGCAGGAGTTGTTGTGGTGATTGGTTTTGTTTCTGGGAAACAATGTATTGTCGTTGCAAATGATGCTACTGTAAAAGCTGGAGCTTGGTTTCCAATTACTGCGAAGAAAAATTTGCGGGCACAGGAAATTGCGATGGAAAATAAATTGCCAATCATCTATCTCGTAGATTCTGCAGGTGTTTTTCTTCCAATGCAAGACGAAATTTTTCCCGATAAAGAACACTTTGGAAGAATGTTCCGAAACAACGCAATTATGAGTTCCATGGGAATTGTTCAAATTGCAGCTGTAATGGGAAGTTGCGTTGCTGGAGGTGCTTACTTGCCAATTATGTCGGATGAATCGTTGATTGTCAACAAAACGGGTACAATTTTCCTCGCAGGATCTTATTTAGTGAAAGCTGCAATTGGAGAAAGTATTGATAACGAAACACTTGGAGGAGCAAAAACACATACAGAAATATCAGGTGTTTGCGATTACAAAACCGAAAACGACCAAGAGTGCCTGGCAACAATTCGCGATTTAGTGGATAAAATTGGACATCCTGAAAATGCTGGTTTTGACCGAAAGGAAAGCGTGCTTCCTAAAATTCCTTTGAAGGATATTTACGGAATAATGCCGGTTGACCGAACAAAACAATACGATACCAAAGAATTACTGCGCGCTTTCGTAGACGGTTCAGAATTCACGGAATACAAAGCAGATTATGGAAAGTCCATTATTTGCGCCTATACTCGAATCGATGGCTGGAGCGTTGGAATTGTTGCTAACCAGCGTGAAATAATTAAAAGTGCTAAAGGTGAAATGCAATTTGGAGGCGTTATTTATTCCGATTCCGCAGATAAAGCAGCTCGTTTCATCATGAATTGTAACCAAAAAAATATACCGTTGGTTTTTCTTCAGGATGTTACCGGTTTTATGGTTGGATCAAAAAGTGAGCACGGTGGAATAATTAAAGATGGCGCAAAAATGGTCAATGCTATGGCTAATTCGGTTGTTCCAAAATTCACTGTAATTACAGGGAATTCATACGGCGCTGGAAATTACGCCATGTGTGGAAAGGCATACGACCCAAGACTTATCGTTGCTTGGCCAACCGCGGAAATTGCTGTAATGAGTGGCGCATCAGCCGCAAAAGTAATTTTACAAATTGAAGTTGCCTCGTTAAAAGCTAAAGGAGAAGAAATAACTCCGGAAAGAGAAAAGGAATTGTACGATTCCATAAAAGACCGCTACGATGAACAAATTTCTCCTTATTATGCTGCTAGTAGATTGTGGGTGGATGCAATTATAAATCCTGCGGATACGCGGAAAGTAATTTCACTGGGAATTGAAATGGCGAACCACAAAAAGGCAGAAAAACCGTACAATGTTGGCGTTATTCAAACGTAAAGAAGTACAACCGAAATCAAAACGAACGAAACATACACCTATAAACAGATAGTACTTATGCACTTAGATTGGCAAATAAAACATTATCCCGAACTGACGACCAACGAATTTCACGATATTATTGCTTTGCGCTTGAACGCATTTGTTGTCGAACAAAATTGCGCTTATTTGGATTTAGATGGTAAAGACAAAAAATGTTACCACTTGATTTGTCGGGATGGTTTAGGAAAAGTCGTTGCAACGGGTAGAATTCTGCCTCCAGGATTGGCATATCCAGAAGTTGCAATCGGTCGCGTTGTAATTGATGAAACCATTCGAGGAAATGGAATCGGGCATGAATTAATGCGTAAATCTATGGCTTTTATCCTAGAGGAATTCGGTAAAGTTCCAGTTAGAATTTCCGCTCAAAAGCACTTGGAAAATTATTATGCTCAGCATGCATTTATTTCTACTGGAAAAGAGTATCTGGAAGATGATATACCACATGTAGAAATGCTATATACACCAAACAAGTAAAATATGAAGACTAAAAACACCCTTTTAATCGCTTCAAGTATTGCATTAACAATAAGTTGTAATGTAATAAAAGACAATTGTATAGCTGTGGAAAAAGTGACAATAGCAGAACAAAATTCCCCAAAGGCATTACAGACAGTTGATCTTGCTTTTTTAAATGTTAAAATCGCACCACAAGAAGATTTCTTTCAATTTTCAAATGGTACGTGGATTGCAAATAACCCTGTTCCTCCATCGGAATCGCGCTGGGGAAGTATTAACGAATTGGAATTAAACAACAAGTTAAAGCTCACGCAAATTCTAGAGAACTTTAAAAATAGTTCACCAACCGCAGGGACGGATGCATTTATACTTGGTAATTTCTATGCTTCTTTTACGGACATGGAAACGCGAAATAAACTAGGAGTTACGCCTATTCAAAAGGAATTAGACCGTGTGAAGGCCTTGGCTTCAAAATCGGAAATCATTTCCTTGGTCGCTAGTCAGCACGTGTTAGGAATGAATAGCTTGTTTGAATTTGATGTTATACAAGATTTGAAGAATGTGGATGAAACAATTAGTTACATTGGACAAGGCGGTCTTGGATTGCCAAATAGAGATTACTATATTTCTGAAAATAAAAAAGCAATACTTGCCAAATATGAAAAGCATATCCAAAACATAATGGAACTGCTTACTTACTCTGAAAAAGAATCGGTTGAGATCGCGAAAAATGTCATTTCCTTCGAAACAAAATTAGCAAAATCGATGATGACGCCAGCTGAATTGCGGGTTCCAGAAAATACGTATTTCAAAAAATCGCGCGACGAAGCACAAAAATTATTTGGTAAAATTGACTTTGATTCCTACTTAATAGCTATTGGTAGTCATTCGTTTGATTCGTTGGTTGTTTCGCAACCTGACTTTTTAAAAAATGCCAATGAACTATTGATTTCTGAGCCAATGGAAGTTTGGAAGAATTATTTACTTTGGAAAACAATTCACCATTACGCTGGAAATTTAGACCAAAAATTTGTACAGGAAAACTTCTCTTTTTATGGCGGTGTTTTGAGTGGTAGAACGGAAATGAAACCTTTAAATGAACGCGCAATTGATCAAATTACGGGAAAAGATTTTGGTGAATTATTAGGAAAAGCCTTCGTGGAAAAATACTATTCTGATAATGCTAAAAACCGTGTGAATGAAATGGTAGACAACCTTTTGTTTGTATTTAAAAGTAGAATTCAGGAATTGGATTGGATGTCGCAGGAAACGAAAAACGAAGCACTAAATAAATTAAATTCCATCGGAAGAAAATTGGGTTACCCAGATAAATGGGAAGATTACAGTGCTTTGGCATTTAAACGTAATTCCTACGTTGAAAATTTAAAACTGGAAAGTCAATTCTCACACACGAAAAACATGTTGGAATTAACGCTTCCTGTTGACAAACAAAAATGGGAAATGCCAGCGCACATGGTCAATGCGTATTACCATCCACTTTTAAACGAAATTGCTTTTCCTGCTGGAATTATGCAAGCGCCATTCTTTGATGAGAACGCTGAAGATGCTGTAAATTATGGCAGTATCGGCACGGTGATTGGGCACGAATTTACCCACGGATTTGACGATATGGGTTCTAAATTTGCAGCAGACGGTTCCTTTAAAAATTGGTGGACAGACACAGATCGTGCTGCGTTCGAAAAGAAAACCGGTCTTTTAGGTGAAACATTTTCAACTTTCTGTCCGATTGAAGGACATTGTGTAAATCCGGAACTGACTATGGGTGAAAACATCGCGGATCTTGGTGGTTTGACAATGGCATATTATGCTTACAGCAGAACGGAGGAATTTAAGTTGGGTAAAGCACGTGAAGGATACACGCCAGCACAACGTTTTTTCATCGCTTATGCACAATTGTGTAAAATCAATTACACGGATGAGGAAATGAAAAATCGAATTGCGAATGATTCACATTCTCCTGGCATGTTCCGCGTAAATGGACCGCTCATGAATTGTCCGGAATTCTTCACTGCTTTCGATGTCAAGGAAGGCAATAAAATGCGAAATTCAAGTGCTAAGGTTGCTCGAATCTGGTAAGACATGTAATATATTTAAAGAAAGATTTTGTTCAAAAAAAAATAGCCTGTTCAAGGCTATTTTTTTTGAAATTAATTCAAGTGAACTAGAATAAAATCTTTTTTTGTTTTTTTTACTTCCAAGGATCTACTAAAATTTAACACCGTTTCGATTGATTTTTTGGAAGGGCTGATTTTAAACTCTTCAGCATGAGCGATTGTTTTTGGGTATTTTTTCAACATAGGCGAAAAGTTAAATTACATTTTACAAACTTAAAACGCAAGAATGAAAACTTTAGTATATACCTTAAAAAATATTTCGTTAACCACTAATACGAACCCAGCCATCTTCTGAGGAACCATTCTACTGAAAGAAAAAGTAGGAGAAGGAAAAATAATATCTTGTAGTCAATCAAATCATTGAAGGCCGCTTCTTTGTAGGAAACACTGGTGATGTCGCGTCGACTTTTGATGGCGGAAATTGTTTTTTTGTAATTTTTCAATAATTCAAATTTCCCTTGTGTCGCAGTTGACATCTGGTTTAAAAGACTGTGATTGGCATAATTATCCAACGATTCAAGCGCAATATCTTCAACAATAAAAACACCGGATTTAGCATGCGATTTACCATTAAACTTTGTAGACGCTGTCCAAGTATATTTCCCAGGACGTAATCGACCGAGCGATAATTTATAGAAATTGCCGGAAACACCAAACTGAAGATTCGATTTCTTACCATTTTCGTCGCTTACTACCATTTTGATTTTCGGTTCTGTAATGGCATCCATCGCATCGTTGTAGAAAGTGGCATTGACAAGAACGTCTTCTTCCTTTGTAAATCTTTTTGGGAATGTTACATACAACGAGGAAGCGTCTTGTTTTACCAATAAATACTGTGTGGTTTTTTGAATCAATTCTGTGAATGCACCAAATGAACCGGTGCGAATAAAATCATTCATTTTCCACTTCCAGATCCCTTCTCCGAAAAGAACACCGTATTTAACTTTATCGCGCTTGTTGAAATAAAGCAAAGGATCCTTCTTTCTAATTGAACCAAGCCTCTGAAAAATAAGCACTTCCGCCCCACCCGAGATTTTCATGTCTCCAAATTTCGACTTCAATGGCGGGAAATAATCGATTGCTTGTTTTACAGATTCTGATAATTCAAAAGGTTTGAACCCTTCGTTGAGAACGCCTTGATTTTCATCCGTTTGATTCCCGCCAGAAAGCGTCATTCCGATATTCAGTTTTTGAATAATTGAATTAGAGGTGTTTGGACCCACACAATATAAAATAGCAGTATTTTTCTCCACTAACGAACTATGAATTGACGGTTCGAAACCAATTCCTGGTTCGTGCCAAATAACTAAATCCACCTTTTTTGAAACGCGATTCCAGTCCTTTATTAAAACAGATTCTACTTCCAAATTTTGATCCTGCTCCACCACATTTTTTAAGGCCGCAATGTCCGGATGCGGAGCGCCGGATAAAATAACGACTTTACTTCTTGCATCTACTACTTCGATGTAAAAAACGCGTTTATTATTCGCGTAATTGTATTCGTTGGATTCTCTGGAAACAGCAACCGTATAGGAATGAAAACCAATCTTATCTGCTTCGAGTAAAAAACTTACGTGCTCAAAATCCCGTTTACCATCTTTGTAGGCGATTTGCTGCGAAGCAAGCGTTTTTCCATTGGAAGAAATCGTGACAACCGTTTTTCCTTTCCCCATTTTTATCGCTTCCACATCTACTTCAACGGGAAACTTGTTCTTATAAAACGTAACTTCATTTGCTGCAACATTCTTGATGTAATGGTCGCGTTTTTGAATCGTATCACCAACCCCTAGTGCAAAAACCGGTGTCAAACTGATTTTTTCAGCTGCATAAATAGGGTTGTTTCCATTATTGAAATTTCCGTCAGAAACAAACAAAATTCCACCGATATTACGGTTATAATAATCCGTTTGTATTTTTTCAAAACCAGCAGATAAATTAGATTCTCCAGCTTTAAATCCGACGAATTTACCATATTCCGCTTGCGTTCCAACTACCATATCCACAACTTCGAACGATTCATCTAAATCTTCCTGCAAAGAAGTTCGTAATTTGTTGACTAAATCTGTTACTTCACTACTGTCTTTGTAGTTTTTCATGGATTTAGAAATATCAATCATGTTTATAATAATCGGTTTTTCAACTCTATACTCAACCGCTTCGAAGATAATTCCGAACAGTAATATACCAATTAGGAATAACGAGAGAGCGCGTAAAGTCTGGAGTAAAATACGCATGTTTTTACCTAAGCCTTTGAACCAGTTGGAATTAGAATACAGCCAAATAGCAAGTAAAATACTTACAACAACCCAAGGAAGTAGCCAAAAAAGTGATATATCTGTTGCGAATCTCATAGTTTGTCGCTCGAAATTACGAAACAATCCGAAAAGGAATGCATTAGTTTTTAAAATTAGGTAGAATTAGCACTTTT
>JBEDAD010000099.1:0-4875 GCA_041177985.1 Bacteroidota bacterium
GCTACATAAGAATTACAAGTGGTACGTATTTTATTTTTATGTTTTTTTTATTCCATGTTAGTTCATGGACAGGAGCAAAAGAACATTACATTTCTTGATAATTGGTCAGAAGATTCGCTTATAACGAATACGAGTCTTGTGCGATATAGTGGTTGCTGGGGCTTCACGAGAGAAAATAAAGAATATGCCATTATTGGCTCGACGGAAGGAACGCATTTTTTTCTGCTGGATGAAACAAACCAACTTAAATCTTGCGGATTTATTGAAGGGAAATTCAGTTCTTCGCAAGTAATTCATCGCGAATTCAAAACGTTTGGGAAGTACGCCTACTCTATTTGCGATGAAGGAAATAGCAGCCTACAAATAATTGATCTTTCCTATTTACCGGATTCCGTCGTGAAAGTAGCAGAATTTCAAGATGCAAATTTCGGGAAAGTGCACAATTTATTTATCGATACAACAAACGCTCTCTTGTATGCCTGCTTGGTAACTCCAATTGTTAACGGTATTGCAAGTTCACTTGTTCCGTTGCGGGTTTTTTCACTTGCCAATCCAATTAATCCTGTTCTACTTTGGGAAGGTCCGTCGGACATACCAGAAGTTCACGATATATATGTTCGGGATAATATTGGGATTTTAAATTGTGGCGAAAATGGATTACGGGTGTATGATTTTACAAATCCTTCTGCACCATTGTATACAAGCAACCTGCTTTTTTACCAGGATCAGGGATATAACCACCAAGGTTGGTTGAGTCCGGACGGAAAAACCTATGTTTTCGCAGATGAAACAAACGGAAAACGCCTGAAAAAATGTTCTATTGGTGAAGATTACTCCATTCAAGTTAAGAATTTCTTTGGAACAAATTATGAAAACAACAGCATTCCACACAATATAATGACTACAAATGAATTTGCTTTTGTGGCGTATTATAACGAAGGATTGCGCATTTTTGATATTCGAAACGTTCCAAATGAAATTGCAAGTTTTGATACTTATCCGACCGAAAACTTTTTTAAAATGAATGGCGCATGGGGCGTTTATTCTAATTATGCTAGCGGAAGATTAGTCGTTTCTGATCGACAAAACGGCTTGTTCCTATTTCACTTCGACCAATCCGTCTTTTTAAATCCTGCTTCGGAGGAATTTTCTGTGTATCCAAATCCTACAGAAAAAGGGAAGCAATTTATCGTTCGTTCTATGGAAGACGCTATTGCTGAATTTACCGTTTCTATCTATTCTGAAAACGGTACGATTATTCAATCTGAGATGGTTAAAAACAAAACATTTCTCTCTCTAAAAACTCCTAATTCTGCTGGTATTTATCTTGTGAAAATTACGTATACCAATTATTTAGAAGAAACGATTACCCATACAAAGAAACTTCTCGTCAACTAATTAACGACTCGTCATTCCATCAAAAAAAGGGTGATCTAGAAAATCAGAACTAGATAGAAGTATTTTCAACTGCATCTCTAATCAAATCGCTTTCATATCCTTTTGATTGCAGGTAACGCATTATTTTAGATTGTTTGTCCCATGAATTTTTTAGGAGAACAAGTTCTTGCGCTTTCTTATTTGCCAATTGTACAAGCGTTTGCCAGTATTCTTCGCCATCGATTTCTTTCAGGGCTTTTTGAATAGAATAGTTGGAAATGTGTTTTTGAGCGAGGTAACTTTTAATTTTGATTCTCCCCCATTTTTTGATGCGAAACTTACCAGATACATAAGCGGAGGCAAAACGTTCTTCGTCTAAAAATCTATTGGAAATAAGGTCGGCAATTAGTTGTTGACGTTCTTCAATAAAGAAGCCCCACGAAATAAGTTTTTGATCTATCTCAAATTGGCAGCGTTCCTGGTATGCACAAAGCGCTTCTAATTTTGCTTTGGCTTCCAAAAAAGAGTATTTACACTCCGACTTCATGTCAGAGTGTAATTTCCTCGTTCTTTTTATTTACAAATGAATATTGCAGCAAGTGATGCGCGGTAACTCCCCGCACGGTAATCCATTTCTTGTATTTAAAAAACCATTTTACCTGACGGGAAAAAATTCCTTTTTTGAAAAATGCTTCTAAGTAAGGATGTACCAATAAACTCACGTGTGCCTCTTTGCGGTCCAAAATCAAATAATTTAAATTTGACTCAATTTCTTCCGCAAATAAGATACTTGCTTGAACTTCACCTGTGCCGTTGCATGTTGGACACATCTCAGATGTTTTGATATCTGTTTCAGGTCGCACGCGTTGGCGTGTAATTTCAATAACTCCAAATTTTGATGGTGGTAATATATTATGCTTTGCACGATCGCGCAACATGTGTCCTTTCAATGTTTCGAAAAGCATTTTGTTGTTCTCCCGATTGTGCATATCGATAAAGTCGACACATACAATTCCGCCCATGTCACGCAGTTGTAAAACACGCGCTATTTCTTCCGCCGCTTCCATGTTGGTTGCAAGCGCATTACTTTCTTGTCCATCAGAGCCTTTTCTGTTACCGCTATTTACGTCGATAACGTGCATTGCTTCTGTGTGTTCGATAATTAAATAACCACCATTTGAAAGTGGTACTTTTTTACCGAAAAGGGTTTTGATCTGTTTGGTAATACCAAACCGTTCAAAAATGCTGATTTTGCTATCGTAAAGCTTCACGATCTTTTCACGACCTGGAGCAATTCCGGTAACAAAGTCCTTCATTTCAGTGCAAAGCGCTTCATCATTGACATGGATATTTGAAAAATCCGCATTCAATAAATCGCGCAATATGGAAGATGTTTTGTCAATCTCTCCTAAAACGCGTTTCGGCGGTGTAGAAGTTTTAAGATTTCCATACATTATTTTCCACTTGTCAAGCAAATTTTTAAGGTCTTGATCAAGCTGCTCAATCTTCTTATTCTCAGCAACAGTGCGGATAATAACGCCAAAATTTTTGGGTTTTATACTATCCATCAAATTCTTCAAACGGTCTCTTTCTTCCGGTTCTTTGATCTTCTGTGAAATAGAGATCTTATCAGAAAAAGGAACCAAAACAAGGTAACGTCCCGCCAAAGTAATTTCAGCACTCAAACGTGGACCTTTACTGGAGATTGGTTCTTTCGCCACTTGCACCAAAATTGGCTGTGAAGAAGAAACGATTTCATCAATCTTTCCGTCCTTTGGAATATCTTTATCGCATTTAAAATAAAGAAGATCGGCTACGTTTTGCTTGCCATGCAGCGTATCCTTGGTAAATCTATTCAATGAATTAAATTGTGGTCCTAGATCCAAATAATGCAAAAAAGCATCTTTTTCAAAACCAACATCCACGAAAGCCGCGTTTAAACTTGGAACAACTTTCCGAACCTTGCCAAGGTAAATATCACCTACCGCAAATTCGTTGTTTCCACGCTCTTCATGTAATTCAATAAGTTTACCATCGCGCAACAAAGCAAGCCAGATTCCTCCTTTTCTGGAATCTACTACTAGTTCTAAACTCACGAAAGCCTATTTAAAATGTTAAAAAAACAGAAAAAACTTAGTAGATAAAGACCTACTAAGTTTATAATACTGTGTAACAAAATGTTACTTTTTCTTTTTATGACGGTTTTTTCTTAGTCTTTTCTTACGCTTGTGCGTCGCCATTTTATGTCTTTTTCTCTTTTTACCACTTGGCATAATCCTATATTTAAATTATTAATTTCTTTTAAAACACCTGTAAACAGGCAAAAAAACACTCTCGCTTTTCACAACGAGAGTGCAAAGATACTAAATTCAACTGAATTTTTTAACAATTCACCGAAATTGGTAATTAATTTACTTTAACCTTGCTTTTAACTTCGTCTACAAATGTTTTTGCAGGCTTAAAAGAAGGGATATTGTGCGCAGGAATAATAATTGTTGTCTTTTCTGAAATGTTTCGTCCTGTTTTCTCTGCTCTTGTCTTCACAACAAAGCTTCCAAAGCCTCTTAAATAAACATTTTGTCCATTTGCTAATGATGATTTAATGGATGTCATAAATGCCTCAACTGCTTTAAGAGCTTCCACTCTCTCTAATCCTGTTCCTTCTGCAATGTCTGCAACGATGTCTGCTTTTGTCATTTTAATAGATTTTTATTATTCAATTTTTTGATAATCAGATTGCAAAAGTAACTCAGGAAAAGTAATAAATTTGCTTTCTGTAAAAAAAAATATAATTTTTCCCTGAATGGCAGATTTTAACCCACTAATAAAGGAATGGTATAGACTAAATAAACGCGACCTTCCGTGGCGACTCACAAAGGATCCATTTAAGATTTGGCTTTCTGAAATAATCTTACAGCAAACGAAAGTAGAACAAGGACTTTCTTATTACTTGAAATTTACAAATCGTTTTAAAACGGCAGAAGATTTAGCGAATACCTCCGAACAGGAAGTGTTGAATCTTTGGCAAGGCTTGGGGTATTATAGTCGTGCTAGAAACCTTCATTTCACGGCGAAAACAGTTGTAAATGAGCACAAAGGGAAATTCCCCAAAACCTACACAGAATTGTTAAAGCTCAAAGGTGTAGGGAGTTACACCGCTGCTGCAATTGCATCTTTCTGTTTCGATGAGTCGGTTGCCGTTGTGGATGGAAATGTCTATCGGGTTTTAAGCCGGGTGTTTGATTTGGAAATTGCAATCGATTCAAGCGAAGGAAAAAAATATTTTTTCGAACTTGCGCAAAATTTAATTGACAAAGAGGATCCTGCCCTTTTTAACCAAGCAATAATGGAATTTGGCGCCCTGCAATGTGTTCCGAAAAATCCAAATTGTGAAATATGCCCGCTGGATTCTATCTGTCTTTCCAAGTCAAACGGTACGTGGATGAACCGACCAGTGAAATCTAAAAAAACTTCGGTCAAACACCGGTTTTTTCATTT
>JBEDAD010000100.1:0-2760 GCA_041177985.1 Bacteroidota bacterium
CCCCTAAAAGCTGGTTGAGTAAAGTACTTTTTCCTGTATTTGGTGCGCCAACAATGGCAACTGGAACGCCGTTTTTAATTGCATTACCCAATTCAAAGGATTTTGCCAAACGCTGGATGTAGCGCAACACTTCCACCACCAACTGCAACAATTCCCCGCGATCGGCAAATTGAACGTCTTCTTCTGCAAAATCCAATTCCAATTCCACCAAGGAAGCAAAATGAATGAGTTTTTCTCGCAGCTCTTTTAATTCGGTAGAAAATCCGCCACGCAATTGTTTTAAGGCAATATTATGTGCGCTTTTGGATTGGGAAGCAATCAGATCCGCCACCGCTTCCGCCTGCGACAAATCCATTCTACCATTTAGGAAAGCCCGCATGGTAAATTCCCCCGGTTCCGCCAAGCGACAACCAGATTGCAGTAACAATTGAATAATTTGCTGCTGAATATAGGGAGAAGCGTGGCAAGCAATTTCCGCACTTTCTTCGCCGGTAAAACTTTTACCGTGTTCAAAAACAGTAACCAACACCTCATCGATCCATTCGCCTTTGTCCTTTTGAATATGTCCAAAATGCGCAGTGTGCGAAGATTTGGTTGTCAAATCCTTGGAAAAATTCTTGGAAAGTAGCGCCAGGGAATTCTCACCAGAAATTCGGATGATTGCCAATGCGCCAATGCCATTTGGTGTAGCGAGCGCACATATTGTATCTTGTGTGTGTGTCATGAGCAACAAAGGTAAAACAAGAAAGGGATGAATTTGCATCCATCCCTTTAAAAATATTGAAATTTAAGGTACTTAAAAATTAATCTGCGCTTGCAATCTCAGTAGATTTCCTTGTTGAAAATTCTCCGGTTTTGCATGATCTTCAAATCGACGATGGGAGATGGTGTACATAGCAACCAATTCAAATGTTTTGTGCGGTTGCCATTCAAACCCAATTTCATATTCATTTAGCTTATAGCTTCTTGCATCCAATTCATGCTTTTTACCCCCTTCATAGTACTGACCTCTAAAAAATGGAATTAGAGTTTGTTTTCCAATTTTCAACATGTAGGAAAGGGTAATATACCCACCTTTTAATCCTTGTACTTCAATAGAATCGCTAAATTTGTTGTATTCTGGACCTCTTCCAACGTTGTATTCTGCTTGAATTCCAAAAGGTTTTGGGTAGACAATGAATGAGGCTGCAATACGTTGGTCTAAATATTCATTGTTTGCAGCTTTTTTAACTTCTGGACTTGTGCTCAACAATACGTATTTGCCTGTGTAGGCTTGAATACCAGGTTCAATTATTTGATTCTTAATTTTAAATGGATAGCTAAACCGAGAAACAACATGCAAATTGTCATTTCGTTCCGCTTGATTTGCCGTCTGACCATTATATACCCCAAAGGCAAAAACACCATAATCACCAGAACCTTTTAACCCATCTTTTATTAAACTACTAAATAGTTCGCGTTTGGCTTTTGGTGCCCAATAAAAAAAAGCTCCCATATCGCGTTCATTTGAAACAGAACTATTTAATGCATCATTACGGTCTAACGGTAATCGATTTTGACTGGACTGCATATTTTCAAAACCATAAGGAACTTTACTTTGTCCCAATCGAATACGAAATTCATTGTTTTTGTCTAAACCCAAGTCAAAATAAGCATCTCTCAATTGGGCAATATTTCCAGTAGAACCTGCGGAAGAAGCAAAATCTGGTTGTATATAGAAATAAACTCTCTTGGAGATTTGACCTGAAAAAATCAAGCGTGCTCGACGAATAAAAAAGCCGCTATTTTCCCCCCATGATTTATCGCATTGCTCGCATTTCAAATCAGGATTTGTTTCTAGCAAACGATTATACCGCACTTGCAGATATCCTCTGATTTGAAAATTATCATACCAATTCGTTTTGGTAACATTCTCCAGTTTATTAGCTACATTCAAACTATCCAATTGAGAGGTAGCAGATGCTGCTAAAAGAGAACAAAAAGAAAAACTCAGAAATACTTTAACCATACGTGACATCCTAAAATTTATGACTACAAAACTATTTCATTAATATTTGCTTAATATAAAAAACACAATAACTTAAGATTTAAATAACTTGCATAACAATTTCGTAATATTAAAAAGGCTTGATTCACAAAGGCGTACGCGTAAAAAAGTGTTCTATCAACGGTTTGTTAGGCGGTAAAATTCTCTAAAAATAATTGCTTCCTTAATATTAAGTTAACATATCAATGATTTATCCTGAATAAATGGCTGTAAATCAAATAATTACATTTTGAGCGCTTCAAATAACTGTCTTAACATTATCATTACGTTAACAAAACAAAGAGAAACCATTCCTATTCAATTAATGAAATACATTTGCCAAAAAAATCTATAGTTATGGCAGCATCTGGTCTATTAAAATTCTTTTTACCAAAAGATAGAGTGTTTTACACGCTTTTTGAAAGCGCGAGTGCAAATCTCGAAACACTTGCTAAGAAATTAGTTCAAGTTGTATATGAAGCGGATTATAACAAAAGAGCCGTGATCATTAAAGAAATGGAAGATCTTGAACACCAAAATGATATTTTAACACACAATATCTTTTTGGAGTTAGGAAGAAATTTCATTACGCCGTTCGATAGAGAAGACATCCACAGTTTGGCTTCCGCATTGGATGATATTGCGGATTATATGTATGCTTCTGCTAAGAAAATGAACTTTTACAAGGTAGATCCAACAACAGATTCTGGAATTCAAAAAACGGCAGACGCAAT
>JBEDAD010000101.1:0-4339 GCA_041177985.1 Bacteroidota bacterium
GGATCCGCCAATCCAACGCAGGTTATTTCATAAAAATCCTTGAGGTAATTTATTTGCCGTTTTACACGCGGATCTTTCTTAAGGTTTGAAAGTGAAATAATTGTTATTCTCTGCATTTTATTTTTTTTCTAAAAGCACAATTAGATGGAATGGAATTTTCTTTGTTGTTACAACATTCAAACAATCTAACGCAAATGCAATTGGATTAAACGAATACGGATACTCAAATTCGTGTTCACATTTGGGACACATCGTCTTCCGCTGACCTTTAGCCGCCCAATAGTATGGAATCCACGATTTTGAAGGCGTAAGTCTTTGCTTTATTTTCGCGATATTTTCTCTGTACACCCGAACATTTAAACCAAACGTTTTGGATTCAATTAATTTAAATTCCGGAAAAATAGATTCAAAATACGCCACGCTAAATCTTCTCTGGTGGTAACAGCGGTGGTAGATCAATTCGCATTTTGGACATTGAATCATGCCTTTATTTAGGCTTTCATCGAATGGAACGCTAATTAAAATGTATTTTTTTGAAATTCGCTTTAACTCAGCTATAGTTTTATGAAACGTTTCATCCTCCAAGTGCTCCAATAATTCACTACTCAAAACCAAATCGTATGAATTGTCCGGAAGTGGAATTGCATCGCAACTTGCTTCTAATTTTTCCGTTTGTACATTTTTCAGAGCTACTTCACTCCTGTCAATGCCAATTATCTGGTATTTTTTTCCTAATTCATTCGTAATCAATCCATTTCCACAGCCAACATCTGCAATCGAATTCACGTCTTCCGGAATTAATCCCGCAATAATTTTAGTATTTTCCGAAGCGTCTTTAAAATTTGTCCAATCGAAAGACTCGTAGTATTTTTTATTATCCATGTGTATATTTCAATGTTGGTTTGCTTTAATCCAAAAATTTAAATTCGCAATTCGCCAAACTAAATTAGCATTTTTGTTGTCCCCTTTTTTAAAATCGGCGATAAGTTTCTCCGTTGCTTTGCGATGAATAAACGGCATACGTGTATAATCTAGTTCTAATAATTCCTTAAGCGGTCCTCTTAACCAAATCACTTCGCCTGGCGTTACAAATCCTTTTTTATCTTTCCGTTCTTTGATTTTTTGTGGCAGTCGATCAGCCATTGCTTCGCGCAGAATCCATTTGGTATAGCCTTCGTGTATTTTTAAATTACTTGAACTTTTAACTAAAAACTCAACCATTCGATGGTCTAAAAATGGCACCCTACTTTCAATTGAATGCGCCATGGAATTTCGATCTTCGTAATGTAAAAGCGTCGGCAAACTCGAATACGACAGAAGTGCCTGGTGAAAATTCGAGAATTTAGAAGTGCCACTCAAGTCCAAACTAAACGTCGATTTCGTGTTTGTTTCGTTCACTAAAAACGGAAAATAACTTTTGTATTCTAGATTATACAACTGCTGCTCGGAAGCGAAAAAGGAAAGACCGGATTTTAAAAGTACGTCCACTGTTTTTATAACTGAAGCATCTTGAAAATCGCGGTAGGCATGTAATTCCGAGAACAAGGTTTTAAACTGAAGCTTTCGCAAATTATCCGCAAATAAACGGTAATAACTGTGCATGTATCCTCCCATGTAATCGTCTGCACCTTGACCACTTAGAACTACTTTTATGCCGGATTCTTTCACCAATTTCATTACATAATACTGGGAAATCGGAGAAGAACCACTCATTGGAACATCCGCAGCATACGCTATTTTCTCAAAATCATTGGTAATATCTCCGAAAGAAGGAGAGAAATAATGTGCGTTGAATTCTTGCGGGAATTTTTTTTCGATTTCCCGAATAAATGGCCGCTCATCTACGCTATTTTCGCCCTCATAATAAATGGAAAACGTATCTAAATTTGGTGACAAGTTGTTTTTAAGAATACTACAAACGATGCTTGAACTGTCAATTCCACCGCTTAATGTGGCGCCTATTGGAACATCGCTACGCATGTGCAATTGCATCGAATCGTCAAAAAGATTTTTGAAATATTCTACCGAATCGGCTCTACTTAACGTTGAGGTTTCTTCGGATTCGACAACCCAATATTTTTCAAGTTGCGCTTTTTTACTTGGCGAATAAAACAGATTCGTTCCCGGCTCTAAAATCTTTATACACGAATAATAGGTTTCATCCGCAAAAGAAACCCAACCCAGTTGCAAACCTTTGGCTACTTGGTTTAAATTTAAATTTGCCGAAAATGTACTGGTTGTTTTTAGGGATTTCAATTCGGAAGCAAAATAGATAGAATCTTCCGTTAGAATGTAATAAAATGGTTTTATTCCAAAACGATCTCGGGAGCAAAATAAATCGCCAGTTGATGTGTTATAAATAGCAAACGCCCACATTCCAACGAATTTTTGTACGCAACTTTTACCATAAAATTCATAGGACTTTATTATTACTTCTGTATCGGATTGCGTTTTGAAGACAATTCCCGCTTTTTGCAGATCGTGCCGAATTTCTTTGTAATTATAAATTTCTCCATTGAAGACGATGATCCATTTACCATCAACCATTGGCTGGTTTGCTTCCGGATTTAAATCTATAATACTTAATCGATTGTGACCGAACGCAGCAGGATACTGTAGATTGAATCCACTGTAATCCGGACCGCGGTGATTGGTCGAATGAACCATTTTCTGGATGGTGCTTCTAGCCGCTTCTGGCTGCAAGGATGGTGCAATAAAACCGTGAATTCCACACATAAATCAGCAAATTCTTGTGTCAAAATTAAACATCGACAAGTGAAAAATTGGAGCAATCAAATATACGTATTGTTTCATTTTAACCTTGATTTATTAACTGAATTAATTCCTGAGCCGCTGCCTTTCTCGTATATTTTGTCAATAATTCAGTCAAATCAAAATGGGAACGATTGCTTGATAATCTATCGGAAATCAGCTGAATCAATTCGTCTGTAGCGTTGTATCCTATCATTTTTGCAGATGGAAAAGAGGCAAGAACTTTAGCGCCATCACTATTTTTATTGCCAATCGTAATGTTGTAATTTCCAGAAGCAAGATATTCCATCATTTTTCCTGAAATCATATATTCCGCGTTGGGAAGAATTGGATGGCAGTTCAATAAAATATCTGCATTGTACATTTCATTTATTGCATTTTGATGCGACAAAAGTCCTTTAAAATCGACGGTTACATTTTCGATTGCGCTTAATTGATCCACGATGAACGGGTCAACTTTTCCCGCCAAAAGAAATCGAATTTTTATTTTTCTGTTTCCACAAAGCTCCTGCAATGCTGCAATAATTTCTTGGTGCGCCTGTTGCATCGACCAATTCCCAATGTGTGCAATAGTGAATAATGAAGACCGGTCGTCTGTGCATTTCGCAAACATATCTGCATCAAAACCATTGTAAATAACGTGTACTTTGGATTTGTTTTTAACCAGTTTATGCTGTAAAATTTCTTTTAAGGAAGGTCCGACGGTCAAAATTTTATCTGCTTTCTCCAAAACTAATTTCTCTAGTGCAGCATCCTTTTTTTTAGCAAAATCAAAGCGTTTGAATAAATTATTGTAATATAACTCTCCCCAAGGATCTCTGAAATCTGCCAGCCAATTGATGTGGAATTTCTCTTTTAGTGCCAAACCAATCAAATGCGTAGAATGCGGCGGACCAGTGGTGATAATTTGGTCAAATTTATGGCTTTCAACTAAGGCAATTGCTTTTTTCAAAGCCAATTTGTTCCACGTTACCCGTGCATCTGGAATAAAAAAATTAGCACGAATAAATCCAGCAATATGATCTAATGCACTCTTCTTTTTTGATCCAAAATTTCCCGCTGGAATTTGATTTTTTAACTTTCCCTTTTTAAAAGAAGCGTATAACTTGATTGGATTCAACCTGCTTTTTGTATGCACAACGGTAATTCCTTTGGTTTTTTCCAATAAGGAATAGTCCAACGATGGAAACGCTGCGGAAGCTGGATCAACGGTGAGAACGGTAACATCAAAACCTTGCGCTTGCAAATAATGACAAAAGTAAAGCCACCTTTGAACACCACTTCCACCGCTTGGCGGCCAATAATAGCTAACAACAAGGATTTTTTTCATTTTAACAGTCAAAGATTAAAAATACAAAAATTAACTGGAACGGAGGCGTAACTTGCAGGATTGACGGGATTTTTTTGAGGATGTTTCACGTAATGCGTAAATAATTGTAATTTCACAAATTCAAAACAAGAATGGGTATAGTTCAAAAAGATGCGTTTCGTACCATGCTAATTTCCTATGTTGGAATAGTATTGGGATATTTGAATAAGGGACTTTTGTTTCTTATAATCCTTTCGA
>JBEDAD010000102.1:0-6054 GCA_041177985.1 Bacteroidota bacterium
AGTCGGAGGACGGATCTAGAACAGTAGCTTTTTTTATAAGAATTTTCATTGTTCGTTCAATAAGTTTATTTCCAAAATTTTAAAACAAGCATTTCTGACACGATGAAAAGCAGCGCGAGAAGGAGAAATAGCCTCCAATATTCAAAAGGTTTTTCAATGTCAATTTTCGTGAGACTTTGGCCATCCGCAATTTCACTGAATGAAATATTTTTGAGCAATTGGTTATCCAAGCCCGTTAGAATTTCACTTTTTGTAAAACATTCCGTTGAGGATTCCAAACGGTCGTAATTCAGCGAAAGAATTGCTTCTTTTTTTTCATCGATAACGTCATACGTTCCCGCTTTTAAAATTTCCAATGCTTCCTGACCACTCAAGGAAATATAGTGAATCAAACCTCTTTTCTTGATCGGAGGAATAAAATCTACGGTTTCATTTTTAATGTGAATCGGTTTTTCACCGCTTTGTTTTTTATACAGTGGAAAATAGGATTCTTTGCCGATTGTTAGTGAAATTGGTGCTTTGCGCTGGCTCATTTCTCCAATTCTCAACAGTATGGAAGGAAATAATGCATCGGAAGTAAATGTTCCAAAACTTGGATCTAAAGAACCGGAAAATAGAAACGTATTCAAATCTCCTTCCGATCTAACCAGAAGGGGCATGCCATTTTGCAATTGTATAAGCTTATAAAATGCGCTATTTCCTTGTGCATTCGTTTGGTATACTTTGCTCACTGCAGGCAAATTCAAGTTCGATTTTTGCTTTTCAAACATCCCAAAAAAGAACGGGTCATCGTAGATTAGTTTGTCGATTTTTGTTCCGCTCGCAACCAATCTTCCTAGCAAAGGCATTTTCAAATCGCTCAATAAATTATTCCAAGACGTTGTTTCAACTTTTGTACCTGGGAATAAAGCAATCGAGCCACCAGACTGCGCAAAGGATTTTAAATTTTGCGCCATTCCGGATGGAATTTCGTTCACACCATTTAAAAATACAAGATCTACTTGTTCGAGTGCATCCAGCGTAAATGTGTTTTCAGCAATCGTTTTAACGGTATAAAACTTTTCGAGATTGTATACTTGTGAAACAGCATTAACGCTTTGTTCACCATTAACAACTAGGATTTTTGTTTCGTTTGCAACGAAGTAAGAAAAGTAAAAATCATCGTCCCAGAATAGTTGTTTGTCCTTCACCGATAAAACGCCAGATTTTAATCCGCCTGATTTCTCCGTGTAGTTTAAAACCGTAGTTATTTTATCGTTTGCGGGAATGTCCAAAAAAACATCGCGTTTTATGCCATCTACTTCGCAGTGCAGCTCGCTATTTGTTAATGCTTCCGAACTGCTGTTTACTATTCGTACGTTTAACTCGTTGTTTTGTCCAATTTTTTGAATTGGGGAAGAAAACCAAACCGAATCAATGTACACATTTGATTTTTCTTGCGGTGTAACTAAAACCGGGTAATAAAAGGAGGATTTATCTTCCTTCAGCTCTGTAAAACGGGCAGTTGATTTCTGGAAATCGGAGAAGAAAACATATTGTCGGGAACTTACTTTTTGGTTTGTTTCGCTTTCTTTATCGATAAACGAACGCTGCCAATTGAGCACGTCATCTAGTTTTCGAACCAACGCAACGGGTTCAATTTTATCCAATAATTCCAGTGCTTCCACTTTTGTAATCAACCGTTGCTCGATGCCACTCATTTGATTGGTAGAAAGGAGAATGCGTGTTTCCAGACTTACATTTTGCAGCAATTTCCGCGTTAATTCGCGTGCTTCAGACAACAATTCACCTTCTGTTCCTTTGGCAGTCATGGAAAAAGAATTGTCGATATAGATTGCTAAAACGGGTTTTCCTCCGCTTTCAGAACTAGATTCAACTGGAATAAATGGCTGAGCGAATGCAAAAATCAAACAAGCCAATGCAAATAACCGCAGAAAAAGGAGAAGTAAATGTTTGAGTTTTTTAGTGGATTTAGTCTGCTGGTCAACTTGCTTAATAAACTTTAGACTGGAGAAATACAGGGTTTTATAGCGTCTGAAGTTAAATAAATGAATAATAATTGGAATCGCTAGTGCGAATAAAGACCAAAGAAATTCAGGGTAAACAAACTTCATAGCTCAAATGTAAATAAAATATTGGTGAAAACAGCCTGCTAAGTTCGTTTTTCAAAACTTTTCAAAGGCGCCCAACCCAAAAAGTGCAAAATCGTATTTCACGGGATCGATTGGATCCATTTTTTGCAGCGTTGTCATTAATTCCTGCAATGCTTTCCAATCGTCTTGTTTGCGGTGCAATAATCCAAGTCTGCGCGCATTATTACTGGTATGCACATCCAAGGGCAAGTGTAATTCGGATGTTGGAATGGACTTCCAAATTCCAAAATCAACGCCTTTTTTTGCGTCTCGAACCATCCAACGAAGATACATGTTCAGTCGTTTTGCGGCGGAATTTCGCATTGGATCGGAAAGGTGTTTCACAACGCGTTGTTCGTGCGCTGTTGCCAAAAAATCTTCTCTAAATTGTGCTATTCTGCCTTGCACTCCGCTAATCGTTGGGTGCGCGCGGAAGGAATATTCTAATCCGCCTTTGGCGTAAATGTTTTTTAAACTGCGGAAAAAGAAATCTAAATCTTGGCTATTGAACGTGCGATGTACGAAAGAAGAATGCAGAATGTCGTTGCTATTATAAGACATAATGAAATGGTAAGGATCCTGTTCCATGATTTCAAGCAGTCGTTCACCACTGGTAAGGATACTTTTTCTATTTCCCCAGGCAATAGTGGCAATTAAAAAACCAACAATTTCAATAGCAGCTTTTTCGCTGAAACGGTGTGGAAGTTGAATGGGATCGGATTCTAAAAAAATGGGATTTTCGTATTGCTCCGCTTTGAAGTCTAGAAATTCTTTTAATGCATTAAATTCCATCCAGGTAGCTGTATCAAAGGATTAACATGCCATCCTTCATGACTAATTTTCTATCTGCCATATTTGCTAGCGATTCATTGTGCGTAACAATAACAAACGTTTGCTTAAATTCGTCGCGAAGGTGAAAGAATAATTTATGTAGTTCCTCCGAATTATGGGAATCGAGATTTCCCGATGGTTCGTCAGCAAAAATAACCTTAGGGTGATTTATCAAAGCTCGACAAACGGCAACGCGTTGCTGTTCGCCGCCTGAAAGTTCGTTTGGTTTATGCTCCGCTCGTTCACTCAAGCCAACCATGTCTAATAAACGAAGTCCTTCTTTTTTTGCAAATTCCATCGATTCTCCTTTGATCAAAGAAGGAAGTGCAATGTTTTCCAAAGCTGAAAATTCTGGCAACAGTTGGTGCGATTGAAATATGAAACCAATGGATTGGTTGCGAAAAGCAGAAAGTTTTTTGGCGGAAAGCGAAAATGGGTCAATTCCGTTTACCTGAATTATGCCTTTATCCGGACGGTCTAGCGTTCCGAGAATTTGTAAAAGTGTCGTTTTTCCCGCTCCAGATGAGCCAACAATGGAAACAATTTCGCCTTCTGCAACTTCCAGATCTATTCCTTTCAAAATCTGAAGGGAATCATACGATTTTACTATTCCTTTTGCAGTTAACATCTTTATTTTTTCTCTGAAGTATCGTCCATTTTGAGCACGTGTCCCATTTTGTCGCGTTTGGTTTGAAGGTACAATTCGTTGTGAATATTGCTCTCTATTTCCAAGGGAACATTTTCAACAATTTCCAATCCATATCCTGTTAAACCCGTTCTTTTTGTTGGATTATTGGACATCAGGCGCATTTTGGTAACGCCAAGATTACGAATCATTTGTGCTCCAATTCCATAATCGCGCTCGTCGCCTTTGAAACCAAGTTTGATATTTGCTTCCAAGGTATCGTATCCTTCTTCCTGTAATTTGTAGGCTTTTAGTTTATTCATTAAACCGATTCCGCGTCCTTCTTGGTTCATGTAGATAATTACACCTTTTCCTTCCGCTTCAATCATTTCCATTGCTTTATGGAGTTGCGGACCACAATCGCAGCGACACGAACCGAAAATATCGCCAGTTATGCAGGAAGAATGTACACGGACTAAAACCGCTTCATCTTTTTCCCACGTTCCTTTTACCAGCGCCAAATGTTCTTGGTCTGTATTGATTTCTTTGAAAGCGAATAATTGAAAATCACCGTACGTTGTGGGCATTTTTACGTCCACCACGCGTTCGATAAGGGATTCATTCTTGATTCGGTATTCAATCAAATCTTTTATCGTAATTATCTTTAAGTTGAATTTTTTTGCAATTTCCAACAGTTGTGGCATGCGCGCCATTGAACCGTCTTCGTTTAGGATTTCCACAATTACACCTGCAGCTTCAAAACCTGCCAATCGGGAAAGATCTGTTGCAGCTTCTGTATGTCCGGCTCTTCTTAAAACGCCTCCTTTTTTTGCGCGCAACGGGAAAATATGTCCAGGTTTTCCTAATTCTTCCGGATTTGTTTCTGCATTAATTAAGGCTAAAATTGTCTTAGCGCGGTCACTTGCAGAAATTCCGGTTGTACAGCCGTGTCCAATTAAATCTACGGAAACAGTAAATGGTGTTTCGTATGCAGCAGAATTGGAACGCACCATTAAGTCCAAACCAAGTTCATCGCAGCGATCTTCCACAATTGGCGCACAAATTAATCCGCGTCCGTGGGTTGCCATGAAATTTATTATTTCCGGCGTAACATTTCGAGCAGCAGTAAGGAAATCGCCTTCGTTCTCTCTATCTTCATCATCCACAACAATAACTACTCGTCCTTGTCTAATTTCTTCAATCGCTTCCGATATCGTATTTATTGTAATTTCCATTCTACTATTTTCGTGCTGCAAAATTAACGTAAAAATCCCATATTTTGTTTATTTAAAGGGCATTTCCTTTTTAATTCTTTTCCTGAGAAAGAAGTAAATTTATTAGCGCCTCATTGGCAGTTTTCCAGCTGTAATTCTTTTTGACAAATGCTTTTCCGTTGCTTGCGATTTTGGCATATAATTCGGGATTTTCAAGCAAGGAATTAATCGCTAAAATAAACTCCTCTTTCGTATTTGCAACCAAAACCGATTCTTGATCTACAGCATGGATGCCATTGTTTGCTAAATCGGTTGTTACGCAAGGAATTCCTAAAGCCATTGCTTCCAATAATTTGTTTTGCATTCCCGTACCAATCAACATTGGCGCAATACATATTTTTCCGCGTCGGTAAGCAAATCGAATATCTTCCACCCAACCTTGCAAGGTAATCTGCGGATTAGTTTTGCAAATTCGTTGCACGCTTGCATGCGGATTTGCGCCGGAAACAAGGCACGTTAAGGTGGAAGAAGCGGAAAGAATTTCGTTGGAAATATAGGCAACAGCTTCCACATTTGGTGCGTAATTTAAATTACCGATAAATACAAGATCGAAAGTTTGCTCAAGTTGTGGTGCTTCAAAAAAAGTAGCGTCAATTCCATTTGGAACACACGTTATTTTTGCTTTTTCGGGATGGCTTATAAACTCGCGGTCTTGCGCTGAAATGATCGTTTTGTGTTCAAAATAGTCGAAAATAGTTCGCTCGTACGTCTTTAATCGCTTGGTTTCAAGAACGAAGAGCCATTTTAAATACCACGGCGATTTTTCAATTCTCCGTTCCATTCCTTTTGAAAAAGCATCCATATAATCCAATGTTTTTGGACATAAATGGTAATCTTTCACGTATTCTGCAGTTCGTATGAGCTGACAATAAATATGATCGGGCTTAATTTTTTGCAGTAATTGCTGTATTTTCCATTTCCCACGTAGCGAATAAAAGTAATGGATTTGAAATGGGGTAGAGGTGAAAATTCCTGCAAGTAGGTTTGCAATGATTGACCATTTAGTCAGTTTTACAACATGAATTTCCGTGCAAAATTTTTCCAGTTTTTCGATCGAAGAAGCATCCACTTTCGTATCGGAAATTGCAATTAGAAAAATCGAGAAATCCGCCGAAAGTTCTTTTATCTGGTAGTAAGCACGCAGTTTATCTCCTTTTTCCAATGGAAAAGGAAAGCGCGATAAAAGCACGAC
>JBEDAD010000103.1:0-3835 GCA_041177985.1 Bacteroidota bacterium
CGAATAATTGGCTGGGAAGTAAAGAACTTTTTAAATTGAAACAGAGATTCTTCAAAAGCTTCGAAAGGATCTTCCCCTTTCTCCATGCCTAAAAAAATACACGCTTCATTTTCTGTCATTCCGAAATCCCTTTGTTTTTGCGCATTCTAATGTTTAAAAACTCCACAAGAAGTGCATAGGTCATGGCAAAATAAATATAACCTTTCGGCAAATGCTGCCCAAATCCTTCTGCAATTAATATCACACCAATGGTTACCAAGAAACTCAGCGCAATCATTTTTATAGTCGGACGATTATTAATAAAATCCGAAATTGGCTTTGCAAACAACAACATGATAATCATAGAAATGATTACCGCTCCAAAGATAATCACCATCGGATGCTTGGATGGATCGTTGTGACCAATTTCATTTGTCATACCAATTGCTGTGATAATAGAATCGAAACTAAACACAATATCAATTAAAATAATTTGACCAATTATTCCCCTCATTGCTTTGCTCTTCTGCGATTGCTTAATATCGTGCGCTATTCCTCTGATACTACTGTGCATTTCAACTGTGCTTTTATAGATCAAGAAAAGCCCACCAAACAACAATACCAAACTTTGACCTGAAAAATCGTGATCGAAAAGTGTAAAGAGAGGGTTTTTCATCGCCATGATGTACGAAACAAAAGACAAAAGAATCAGTCGAACCACCAAAGCCAATGACAAGCCAATATTTCTAGCTTTTCTTTTTTGTTCAGCAGGAAGTTTATCCGTTACAATGGAAATGAAAATGATATTGTCGATACCCAACACAACCTCTAAAAGCGTCAATACTAAAAGATAAAAAAGTCCTTCTCCGGTAAATAAAATTGAAAAATATTCCATTGTTTACTGCGTGTTTTTTGGGTAAAATTAAAGTTTAATTAGCGACTTATTTCATTGCATTAAAAAAATCTTCCAATTTTGCAGGATTCAAATCCCCCTGCGTATGAATTTCCAATAATTTTGGCCTTCCATTCGCGTCGTATTGGTAAAACTCTTCCATCTGACGTTCAACTTGTTCCATTGAATTTGCATGGAAATATTCCAATCCAAAAGCTTCTGAAATATGTTTTGCATCATAGCTGTGCTGCGCTTCAAAATACTTTTCCAATTGTTTTGAAGAAGATGGTCCCGGAATAATTTTGAAGATTCCTCCACCGCCATTATTAATAAGTATAACACGCAGATTTGGTGTTAAATAGTGATTCCAAAAAGCGTTACTATCGTAGAAAAAAGAAACATCTCCAGAAATTAAAATGTGGAAATCATCTTTTTTTATTGCAGCGGCACCACAGGCTGTACTGGAACTTCCATCGATGCCACTTGTTCCGCGATTCGACCAGTATTTTATAGATTTAATTGGATCGAATAATTGGCAATACCGCACAACGGAGCTATTCGCCATGTGCAAATGCGACATTTCCGGTAAATAATCCAAAATCGTTTCAAAAACCTTGATATCGGAATGGGCAACTTTCTCGAAAAACCCTGGCATCTTATCTTGAATGGTAAAATCCAATTGTTTCCACTTAGACCCAAAATTCGAACAATTTTTATCGTATTTCAAGCTGTTTAATTCACTGAAAAAGATTTCTGGTTGCGTAAGAAATGAATGCGACAAGCATTGATACGTATCCATATATGGAAATTCAAACCCTACTTTCCAATGCAATTTCGGTTTCTGTTTGCGGATAAATGCTTTGATCTTTTTTGAAACAACAGCTCCTCCGATTGTAATCAATAAATCTGGCGCATAATTTTCCAATTCTAACTCCGTAATGGAATTCAACGTTCGATCGATGCAATGGATAAATTGCATATCCACCAAATTGGATGTGTTTTCTACTAAAACAACTACCGAAGTATCTTCCGCAAAGATTTTGAGTTGGGCTAACACTATTGGATTCGCATCCAACTGTCCGCAAATAACCATTTTTCGTTCCAATTGCATTGCTTTTTCACACGCAATTCTATTGCTCGATGTCAAATGAAAAGCGCCGCGAACAAGCTCAATTTTTCTGCTTTGTTCCGGTTCAACTTCTTCCGTTCCATATAAAGGCTCATTCAGTGCAATATTAAAATGAATTGGACCTTTCCAAAAGGTATTTCCTTCTGAGAAAGCAATCGAAATTTCCCGTTCCAAATACCATTTTTGGTCTTCGGAATTTATTTTTTCTGAAAATTGACAGGCATAACGGACGTGTTCACCAAAAACATTTTTTTGCACGATTGTTTGTCCATCCCCTTGATTTATCCATTCTTCTGGACGATCGGCAGTAATTACAACCAAAGGAACACACTGGTAAAAAGCTTCTGCAATTGCAGGAAAATAATTCAATGCAGCAGATCCCGAAGTACAAATAATACCAACGGGTTCTTTTAATTGTTGCGCCATTCCCAAAGCAAAAAATGCGGCGCTTCGTTCGTCGTGGATAACAAAACACGTAACGTCAGGATGCTCGTCAAGTGCAATAACGATTGGGGCATTTCTAGAACCCGGCGAACAAACAACATTTTTCATTCCATGGGAAACACATTGCTCTACCAGTATTCTAACGCCTATTTTATTGCTTGAGATCATTTACGTATAAACTAAATTTTTTGAAGAATGTTCAGTAAAGTCTTACTTTTATTTTCCGTTTCATCCCATTCCATCTCCGGAATTGAATCCTTGGTAAAACCACCACCCAAATACAAATATGCTGCACCTCGTTTTAGTTGGCAGCAGCGCAAATTTACATATAATTTACTTTTTTCTTTGCTTGTAACACCAATTATTCCTGCGTACAACTCTCGGTTTTGAGGTTCAAATTTGGCTATTAAATCCAATGCTTTATTCTGGGGCAAACCACTAACCGCGGGTGTTGGATGCAAAAGTTTAACCGTCGAAAAAAAATCTTTTTGTTCCAAACTGAAGGAAATATCCGTGCGTAAATGCTTTACAGGTCCTGCTGTAATTTCCTGCGGCCCTGTAGTTTGTATGGAATCGTATTTATTCTTCGTTAAATTAGATAGAATGAATTGAGTTACAAAATCTTGCTCTTCTCTCTCTTTCGTTCCCCATGGCGAAACATCGGTTATTTTTTTTGTTCCAGCTAAAGCCATCGTAAAACCCAAATTACCTTCCATACTTACTAAGGTTTCAGGCGTTGCTCCAACCCACGTTCCGAAAAGTTTACTTGAAATTAAGTAAACAAAAGCATTTGGATATTCTTTAACCAAGGCTTCGAAAAAATCCTGTGTCTTTTTTTCATCAAAAGCTACTTTTTTAATTCGGGAGAAAACAACTTTTAAAACGGCGGACATTTGCATCATCTGTAGCAAATAACGCGCTCTTAACAAATAATTATCTTTTGATAGAACAACTGGCGTTTTGCGTTGGAAGAAATAAACATGCTTCTTTTTCAACGGCATGTCGGATGGAACAAATTGATATACTGAATTCATTTGAAAGTCGCTCAAAATAAAACCAGAAGGATTCTCTTTTTTATCCGCAAGAATAAAAGCACCATTTTGTTCTACTACCTTTTCTCCAGGAATACGGTATTTTATTGTTTCCAGCATCTTAGCTGCGTTGAATTACCATACAGGTTAATCGTCCGGTACACACCAACTTCTCCGTTTCCATGTCAAAAATATCCACTTGCCACAAATGCGTTCGTTTGCCCGCATGAATGATTCTTCCAACCGCCTTTACTTTTCCACTTCTGACAGAACCGATATGGTTGGCATTTATTTCTAATCCAACGGAATATTCTTTAGAAACATCCATCAATAATTGTGAACCCATTGAACCGACGCTTT
>JBEDAD010000104.1:0-4041 GCA_041177985.1 Bacteroidota bacterium
AGCTTTTGATTAATTTCACATTCATTAAAATCAAAGAATTAGCCAACATTGAATATGAAATACGCCTTTCTATTTATAATTTTCATTTCATTCTGCTCCTTGTCACAGTACAATCCGCAAAATGGAACAATAGCTTCCAAGCCCAAAATGGTTGCTTTTAAAAATGCTAGAATTATCATTTCTCCGGAAAAAACGATTGAAAATGGCACGTTATTAATTGAAGACGATCGTATTGTTGATGCTGGAATTCTAGTGATTATTCCCGAGCGCGCCATAGAAATAGATTGCAAAGGAAAAACAATAGTTCCTGCTTTTATTGAAATGTATTCGAATGTAGGTCTTCCAAAGCCTATTAGTACAAACAATTCTAACCGTCCGCAATTAGAGAGTTCAAAACAAGGAGCATATTATTGGAACGAAGCAATGCATCCAGAAACGGATGCGAGCCAAGTATATCAAATTGATCAAAAAGCAAACGAGGCATTGGTTAAAATGGGATTTGGTTTTGCAGTAACACATATCCAAGATGGCATATCTAGAGGAACTGGCGCTTTCGTTTCTTTGGGATTTGAATCATCGAACAAACAATTAATTTTACCGCAGGCAGCCCAATTTTATTCCTTTGAAAAAGGCGTTTCCAAACAAACGTATCCAAGTTCACAAATGGGATCAATTGCACTACTTCGACAGTTTTTTTATGATTATGAATGGTATGCACAAACAAATCCAAGCGAAACCAACTTGTCTTTAGAGCATTTGCAAGAAACTATTGCACTTCCTTTTATCTTCAAAACTACCAATAAATGGGAAGTCCTTCGCGCAAGAAAAATTGCGGATGAGTTCAATTACGCTTTCAATTTTCTCGGCTCAGGAAATGAATATATGGCAGTTCGAGCATTAAAAAACACCAAAAACGCTATTATTCTGCCAATTAATTTCCCGGAACCGTACGAAGTAAAAGATCCGTACATCGCAAGACAAATTCCATTGAGCGATTTAAAGCACTGGGAATTAGCTCCTTCTAACCCTGCAATTCTGGTTCAGAACAATGTTCCAATTTGCTTTACAAGTCTTGGTCAAAAGGACGAAGCAAGTTTCTGGAAAAATATTCGCAAAGCAATTGAGCGCGGATTAACGGCCGATCAAGCATTAAATTCCCTAACGATTGAGCCCGCAAGAATTTTAAATCTTCAGAAAGAACTTGGTACATTGGAAAATGGAAAGAAAGCAAGCTTTACCATTTATTCTGCAAATCCGTTCGAAGAAGAAGCAAAAAGACTGGAATCCTGGTTGCTTGGAACACAGTATATGGTGGAGAATGTTGCAAAACAGGATGTAGCAGGAAAATACAACATATTGATTGATGGCAAGCAATTTCCGCTAGAGATAACGGGAGCGGACGGAAAATTTAGTGGAAAAATTCAAACGATCCGAGAAAGAGAAGATGGAAAAAAAGGACGCGTTATTCGCGATACGCTAACCCCAAAAGTTTACGTGAATTTAATTGGTGATGATATTACCCTTCAATTCAACGTGGATGACAACAATTGGAATGGTAGTGTCACATTGCATGCAAAAGTCAACAGTAAATTTGGAGTTTTTGAAGGCGACGGAATGCTGCCAACTGGTAAATGGGTAAAATGGTCTGCCGTGCGCAATCAAAAGTCGGATCAAAAGAAAAAAGAAATTGAAACGCCTAAAAAGGACACTTCCTATTCGGAGAAATTATGGTTTCCAAATATGGCGTATGGCTTCCAAGAATTACCAAAAGCTGAAACAACGGTTTTTCGAAATGCGACTGTATGGACCAACGAGCAAAGCGGAATTTTAGAAGATGCCACTGTAATGGTTAGCGACGGTAAAATAACCTTTGTTGGAAAAGGTAATTTCACCATTCCAGCTGGTGCTAAAATTGTGGATGCGAAAGGAAAACACCTTACATCTGGGATAATTGATGAACATTCGCACATTGCAATTTCCAAAGGCGTAAATGAAGGTGGACAAGCAATCACTGCAGAAGTAAGTATTTCAGATGTTGTGCATCCCGACGATATTAATATTTACAGACAACTTTCCGGTGGCGTTACCGCAGCGCAATTATTGCATGGCTCTGCGAACCCAATTGGAGGACAATCTGCACTTATAAAGTTGAAATGGGGACATTCTCCAGAAGAAATGTTGATAGTCAACGCGCCAAAATTCATCAAATGTGCACTTGGCGAAAATGTTAAACAAGCAAATTGGGGAGATTATAATTCTGTGCGTTTTCCCCAGACGCGAATGGGCGTTGAACAAGTTTTCTACGACGGTTTTGCTCGTGCAATAGCTTATCAAAAAGAGTGGGACACTTATTCCTACAGCAAAAAAGAAGGGATTTTTAAACCTCGAAAAGATTTAGAATTGGAAGTTTTGTCGGAAATTTTGCGTTCAGAACGATTTATTACTTGCCATTCCTACGTTCAATCTGAAATCAACATGCTCATGCATCTTGCGGATTCCATGCATTTCCGCATCAATACCTTTACCCATATTTTGGAAGGATATAAACTAGCAGATAAAATGCTGAAACATGGTGCTGGCGGTTCGACTTTCTCCGATTGGTGGGCATATAAGTTTGAAGTAAATGATGCGATTCCATACAATGCAGCAATGATGCACGATTTGGGAGTTGTAGTTGCCATTAATTCTGACGATGCTGAAATGGGTAGACGTTTGAATCAGGAAGCAGCAAAATCCGTGAAATACGGCGGAATGTCGGAAGAAAACGCTTGGAAAATGGTAACCTTAAATCCGGCTAAACTTCTGCACCTAGATGAAAGAATGGGGAGTTTGAAGGTTGGAAAAGATGCAGATATTGTGCTTTGGAGCACAAATCCTTTGGACATTCTTGCAAAAGTGGAAATCACTATGGTAGATGGAAAAATACTCTACGATGCGAATCGCGATGCTGAGATGCGCATTCAAAATCAAAAAGAACGCGCGCGTATTGTGACAAAAATGCTAGAATCAAATGAAAAAGGAGAAGAAAGCAAGCCATTCTTTAAACGCAGAACGAAGCATTTTCATTGCGATACACTCGGAGAAGAAGGATCTGAAGAACAAAACAGCCATTAAATAAAACGATATGAAAATAATTTACACACTGCTACTGATTCTTTTTGTATTTCCGAGCATTGGCCAGCAATCCAAAAGTTGCCTTATATTGAACGGTTACTTACATGTTGGAAATGGCAACGTAATAGAAAGTGCATTAGTTGGTGTTCGCGATGGGAAAATTGCTTTGGTTCGCAATGCATTAGCCTATACATTCGAGAAATCGGAATGGGATACTATTATTGATGTAAACGGGCAACACATTTACCCTGGATTCATTGCGCCAAATTCAACGTTGGGATTAACGGAAATAGATGCAATTCGTGCGACAAGGGATTTCAATGAAGTTGGACAATACAATCCACACATTCGCTCTCAAATCGCTTTTAATGTAGAATCCAAGGTGATTAGCACCGTTCGAACCAATGGGGTGTTATTGAGTCAGGCAACGCCTCGAGGAGGCGACATTTCTGGAACATCTTCTATTTTAGCTTTGGATGGTTGGAATTGGGAAGATGCGACAATTCTGCAAGACGATGGTATTCATGTCAACTGGCCGGCAACTGTTGATGGTGGAGGTTGGTGGGCTGAACCGAGTGGTAAAAAACGGAATGAAAATTACGACCAACAAAAACAATCGCTTTATCAATTTTTTGAATTGGCAAAAACCTATTCTAACATACGCAAATCAGAACAAAATGACCAACGTTTAGACGCGATGGTAGATTGCTTTAACAGCTCTAAACGCGTTTATTTCCATGCCGATGAATTACAGCAGCTATTGGATATTGTTGATTTTTCAATTCATTTTAAATTACCATTTTCTGTAATTGTTGGTGGATATGACAGCCATTTATTGGCAGATAAACTGAAGGATTCCAAGATTCCTGTTATGCTTGTTCGAACACATAGTTTACCTGAAAATGAAGAAGATGCCGTTGATTTACC
>JBEDAD010000105.1:0-12889 GCA_041177985.1 Bacteroidota bacterium
TACATAAGCGTTCCTGGAGCTTCTCCGCCGAAAAGAGACCATCGAAATCCTTGCACAACACCTGCCATCGGATTTAAATAATAAAGTGTAGCTGCCCATTTTGGTAGTTGTTGCATTGCAAAATCAGCTGGATAAGCGATTGGCGTAATATATAATCCTATTTGTACCATAAAAGGGACAATGTGTTGGAAATCTCTATAACGAACTGTTAAAGCACTCAACCAAATACCAACACTCAATGCAGCTATCATTCCGAAAAGGATAAATACAGGGGCGAAAATGATATTTGAACTCGGAACAATTCCGTAATAAATCATAAGTACAGCCATGATCAAAAGAGAAATTGCCAAATCAATTAGACCTACAGCTGCTTTGGATAATGGAATTATCAAACGTGGAAAATATATTTTCTTAACCATTCCCTGGTTCGCGATAATAGAGGACCCTGCATTGGACATTACAAATGAAAAGTAAGTCCAGATTGTCATTCCCGTCATGGTGAAAAGTAAATGTGGAACAGCAGTTTTAACGCCCACAAATTTACCAAAAACCAATGATAAGATAAAAAGTGTAACAACGGGTTGCAGAATTGCCCACATTAAACCAATTGTTGTTTGTGCGTAGCGAACTTTAAAGTCCCTCCATGTAAGCGTTATAAATAAGTCTTTATACCGGTATAGCTCCTTGAAATCTGGAATAATGCTGGATTGAGAAGCATCAATTATTTTAGAGTTGTTTGACAAAATGTGTTTTTTTAGAAAGGTTAAAGATAGGAATAAAACTTTAATTTGATTTCAGTGTTGAAAATAAGTTTGTCCAATTCCTTCTGTTTTTGTCGCTACAATTTTGTACCTTTGCACACTTCATACACAATCAAATGCAAAGAATAGTTATTGTCAATTATGGAATGGGAAATCTTAACTCGGTTAAGAAAAAACTAGATTCTCTTAAAGTTGACAGTGTCATTTCCTCCAACATAGACGAAATTTTAGCAGCGGATAAACTTATTCTTCCGGGAGTTGGGCATTTTGCCAAAGCGATGGAAAACCTCCAAAATTTAGGATTAATTGCAGCGTTGAACGAAGCCGTTTTAGTTCGAAAAACGCCTGTTCTTGGAATTTGTCTTGGAATGCAACTTATGTCCAAATATAGCGAAGAAGGAAATGTGGAAGGATTGGGTTGGATTGACGCAAAAGTAATTCGGTTTTCTGTCAGTGACACCTTAAAATTTAAAGTTCCACATACAGGCTGGAATCAAATTCAATCCAGTAAGCAAAGTAGATTAATGGCCGGAATATCCGACTCCTCTGAATTTTATTTTGTGCATTCGTATTTCATGCAATTGAATGACAAAGCGGACGAACTTAACGCAACAGAATACGAAGACACCTTTTCTTCTGCAGTTGAAAAAGGAACCATTTTTGGGGTGCAATACCATCCAGAAAAAAGCCATGGTATTGGAAAAGCTCTTTTGAAAAATTTCGTTGAATTATAGTTGTGCAATTCCTTTTCCCAAGACTATTTAGTAAATAGTTTAAGGTATTTCTCTTGATTTGCAACAACAGAAAAGCGTTCGTCGATCGTTCTATTCCCTTCTTTTCCAAGTCGTAATCGCAACGCTTCACTTTCTAATAGAAGCGTAAGCTTTTCCTTCCATTCTATGGGATTCGCTGCTAAGAAACCATTTTTAGAATCTTCAATTATGCTTGTGTTTACCCCAATTGGAGCTAAAATTGTTGCTATTTCAAGCGCCATGTATTGTAATCCTTTGAATCCGCATTTACCTTCTGACCAAATATCTTGTTTTAACGGCATAATCCCAATTGTGATTTTTGCCAAATCTTCAATTTCCGTTTCTTTAGTCCACTTAATAAATTTCAGTGAGGCAAGTTCAAAACTTGGCGGTTCATTGGAAATTATTAAAAAATCAAAGCTAAAATGATTTTCCAAATCCCTAATTATTGGCACAATTTCATCCAGATAATGCATCGTTGTATGGGTTCCTGTCCAGCCAATCGTAGGCTTTTCGGTAAATTGGTCACATTTACGATTGTGGTGATGGATGGTGTCAATAGTGGTTGGAATAATTTGAACAGCTGGGTTGTATTGCAGCGCATAATTTGCCAAATACGCATTCCCAGCAGTTATTTTCTCTGCCCATTTCATGCAGTAGTTTACTTTCCAGTAGGACTTCAACCGTTGAAAGCGTGCATTTGTCTCACTATAATTCGGCAGCCAAATGGCATCGTCAAAATCGTAAATATATTTTCGGCGTAAAACTTTAGCAATAATCCATTCAAAGATTGGTGGTCCGAGCTGCGCGGATTCCCGATGTATGAAGATATGGTTCGCGCGACGCAGCTGAAAAAGCAGTAGAAATCTCCTAAAAAAACTTCCTGTAATTCCCAGAATTTTCTTCGAGACATTTCCTTCTCTGTACAATGTTTTCCATGTAGATTCATTCAAAAAAGGATGAATTTCTATTTTGAATCCATTTTCTTCTAAACATGTAAGGTATTGTTCGAAACGAAAGCGCTGGGAAGGGGCTTCACCGAATGGATATGGTACAATAAAAAAAATTGTTTCAGACATCTTTGCAAAGATACAAATTCAGTACAATATATGGATTTTGGTTTCTTACTAGGAAAGGAAGTTGTACACCTTTAAATAGCGACCAACACCAGTTTTTAAAGCGTAAAATTCGCGCGCACCTTCCATTGTTTTTTCTTTGGAGAAAGAAATTGGTACTGCGCAATTTTTCAAATAGCTTTCTTCTGTTAACGCATATAAAACACTTCCTGAGTCATAGTTTTTGACCACTAAATCGGTATCTCCAACACCTGCGTTGCAAATTAATGGAATTCCCATTGCCATAATTTCTCCCTGTTTTGTTGGCGAAGATGCTTTTTTGGAGTAGGTGGGACGTATGAAAAACACGGAAAGATTAAATAGACTAATATTTAGGGGGACATCAGCATGGCGACAAGAAGTCACAAGTATAGAACTCGCTTGGATACCCTTTTCTGCTGCTTTTGAAAGAATAGTTTCTGGATTTTCGCCAGTCACAAACAAGAATTTGGCTGCAGGATTCGTTTTAGTTAAAACATTAAAGTAATCCAGCATTTCCGAAAGCATGTACCACGTGCCAATTGAACCAACATAGCCTAAAATAAAATCGGTGGCATTAATTCCAAGTTGTTGGCGCAATTCCTCTTTTTTCTCCTGTTGAATTTTTTCAGGATCGAATAAATCCAAATCTACACAGCACGGAATTACTTCAATTTTTGGTGGATTGGTTTGGAATTCCGACCAACTTTCAATTTCCTCTTTTCCATTGTAGGTGAGTGAAATAGCATAATCTGCAGTGGAGAAAAATTGAATTTCTTTTTTCTTAAAGAAAGAGTATACACCTTTGAAAATTGGATTTTTCAGGTCCCAAATATTTCCATCGACGCGTTCATCTGCCCAAAATCCGCGCATATCGAATAGGAATTTTGTGCCAAACCGCTTTTTCATCTCCATTCCAACCAAAGCAGAAATATAACTTCTGCAGTGCACGATTTTAAAGGTATGCTGTTGGTGCAATTTTTTCGCTAGCTTCCTCATTCGAGTAACATCGTATAGCGTAGAAAGCATCGGTGGTTTTTTTGTGTATTTCAAAGGATGCCAAACAATTCCATCGCGATCACAAATTGCTTGAATATGCTCGCGGTGAATTTTAAATTTCTCCTCTTTTTCAAAACTGATTAAGTGAAATTTAAATCCCTCTTTTGATAGACCGGATAAATACGGTAAAACCTGTGATTGTCCCAAAGGATCCGTCATTCCATCGTAGGAAATGTAAAGGACATGTGTCAAATCCAGATTCTTAATTTCGCTCACATCCATTTTTGATACCACATTTGAAACATTAGTAAATACCATAACTTCATATCTAGTTCCTTTTTTCCCTGAAAGAAATCTGTTTTTAGCTTATGCACAAATTCCCAATGAAAAATACCTTGCTCTTTGATTTTAGATTCCTGCAAATTTTCCTCTACCAATTCGCGCAAATCATTTTGCAACCAATGTGCAATAGGAATCGCAAACCCCATTTTTGGGCGATCCATCATTTCTTTTGGAAGGTAATCGTGCACAATTTCTTTCAGAATATATTTCTTTTCACCGTTGTGGTATTTAAAATCATCCGGCAAAGTTGCAGCCCATTCTATGATGCGGTGATCTAAAAATGGCTCTCTACCTTCCAAGCTGGCTGTCATTGTTGCACGGTCTACTTTTTGTAAAATATCGTCCACCAAATACGTTTGGTAATCAATCGCCATCATATAAGCCAATGGGGAATAATTTTCAGCTTTTAAGGCATTGGAAAGGTATTTTGTCTCTAGTCTACTGACGTTTGCGAGAAGCACGTTTTCAAGTTGTTTGTCGGTGTATTGCTGACTCAAACTCAACATGATTTGCTGTGGTGAAGGATTTCGGAGAATTCCTTTCAGTTTTTCATAGCGGTTGTGAAAGTTATATTTGTTTTTTAAAACTGGAATTTTTTCAGAAGGAACAGCATCCATTACCATTGCAATAGATTTCCGCACAAATCCCGGAAGGTTTTCCATTTTTTTTCCATAGCGAATTAAATAATCATAGCGGTTGTACCCTGCAAAAACTTCGTCGCCTGCATCTGCGCTTAAAGCAACTGTAACGTGTTTTCTTGCCATGATACTAACCAACGTTGTTGGAATTGCGCTACTATCAGCAAATGGTTCATCGTAATAAAATGGCAATTGCTCAATAAGATTCAATGCATCTTTTTGTGTGCATTCAATTTCAGTATGATCCGTTCCCAAATAGTTTGCAACATCCTTAGCATACGGCGCTTCATTTAAACCAATATCTGGAACGGCAATTGTAAAAGTTTTTAATTTTTCTGTTCTGTTCTTTTGCAACAATGCTGTAACGCAGGCACTATCGTATCCGCCACTTAAAAACACGCCAACCGGCACATCTGCAACCATTCGATATTCGCAAGCCGAAGTAAGAATTTTTTCTGTTTCCAATTTTGCATCTTGAAAAGAAATTTTTGTTTTCGGCTTATTGTATGCGTCGTAAACATTCCAATAATTGGAAATTTTGAGCGATTGATCTTCGAGTGAAAGTAAGGCGTAATTGCCAGGTTCTAACTTAAAACAATCTTTAAATATGCAGTGAGGTGTTGGAACATTTCCATATTGCATGAAAGCGCCAACAGCATTTAAGTCGATTTCCTTTTGAAAGGATGGATGTTCGTGAAAAGCTTTTAATTCAGAAGCAAAAAGGAAAAGTCCATCTTTGAAATAATAAAACAATGGCTTCACACCAGCTCGATCGCGAGCGATAAAAAATTGATTGGAAATAGAATCAAAGAGCACAAAGGCGAACATTCCGATTAATTTCCCCAAACAATCTTTTCCCCATTGAGCATAAGCATGCAAAAGCATTTCGGTATCCGATCCGCCAACAAACGAGTGTCCAAGACTAGAGAGTTCTGCTTTAATTTCTTGGTAAGTATAAATTTCACCGTTATAACAATTCCATAAATGCGCGAATTGCATCGGCTGTTTTCCGTGCTCCGATAGATCAATTATTGCCAGCCTTCTATGTCCAAATCCAATTTGAGCGTTTTTTTCCTCTAAAAACAGAGTTCCACTCCCATCTGGACCTCTATGGTAAAGCGTATCTGACATTTTACGAAGAATGTCTTCATGGGATGTTTTTTTGAAATCAATAAAACCAGTTATTCCGCACATGTTGCGAAAATAATAATGAAAAGCGAATTATATACAGCAAATAGCACTTTTATACTTCTTTTTCTTCATTTCATCCCATTTTACAACATAAATAAACGAGTTAATTGTACATTTACGCTGTTAAAAAAAGTAACAACTATGAAACGAAATCAAATAATACTGCTGAGTATTTTCATCCTTATAACCGGGCTAATTTTCGTTCGCGTAAGTTCCAATAAAAAAACACCGATAAAAGAGATTAAGTCAGGTAAAACAATTCTATATGTTCCAGTTGGAAATGTTCAAAATTCCGAACGAGATCTGCAATTAATCTCCTATGGTCAAGTTGCGCCGGCTACTGAATTGGAAATTTCATTTGAAGTGCAAGGGAAATTAGAAAAAGGAGATCTGGTAATGAAACCAGGTGTGAAATTCAAAAGCAACCAACTTCTTTATAAAGTAAATCAGGAAGAAGCATTTTATTCTCTAAGTTCTAGAAAATCGCAACTTTCCAACCTCGTAATTGCTGCTATGGCAGATATCGAAATGGATTTTCCTTCCGAAAAAACTAAATGGACAGGGTTTTTGGAAAATCTTTCACCAGAGAAAAGATTAGCAGATCTTCCGGCATTTCGCTCTTCCAAAGAACGCATGTTTATTACTTCCAAAGGCATTGCCACAGAGTATTACAGCATTAAAAGTTTAGAGGCAAGAATGGAGAAATATTTTTATTTAGCGCCATTCAACGGAACAGTTGTAGAAGTGTATGCTGAGCCGGGAGCAATTGTCAATCCTGGCGGACGCATTGCAAAAATTGCTAAAACGGGTGAAATGGAAGTTAAAGTTCCAATTTCGTTGTCTACAATTAAGAAATTTCAACAAGAAGGTTTGGCAACTTTTACCGACGGGACGGGCAGATTAGTAGGGAAAGGAAAAATTATTCGTGTTTCAGATGTTATTAACCAGCGCACCCAGTCAGTGGATGTGTACTATTCCATTCAAGCAGAAAAGGCAGAATTGATTTTTAATGGTCAATTTGTTTCTGCTGCTATAAATCAATCTGCGGTAATAGAAAGTTATGCTGTTCCCCGTTTGGCAGTGAAAGAAAATAAAGTTAAAATTCTTGTGAAGGATAAATTGGTGCAGCGCGAAATTGTAATTGTTGGCAATAAACCAGACACACTTTTTATTAGTGGGTTAAAAAATGGAGATCAACTTGTTTTGGAACAGATTGAAGCTTCAACGGAAGTGAAAGTTTACAAAGGAATAAAGCGCTAAATAGGATGAGAAGTTTAATTTCCTTTTTTATAAAAAGACCAATCTGGGGGAATGCATTTATTGCAATAATCTTAATGTTTGGTTTGTTTTCCATTTTTACGATGAAACGTTCGTTTTTTCCGGAATTGGATCCCAATACAATTGTCGTTTCCGTTTTTTATCCTGGCGCTTCTCCAAACGAAATGGAAGAGGGTGTTACCATAAAGGTAGAACAAGCCATAAAAGGTTTGGCAGAAATTGAAGAGATAAATTCTACATCTAATGAAAATAGTTCTACGGTAACTATCAAGGCGTATACCGATACGGATATGGATGAGTTGTTGAGCGATGTTGAAAATACAATCAATTCGATTAACTCATTTCCGCAAGGAGCAGAACGACCGATTATTACGCGGATTAAATCCGGCGGAATGGGAAGTGTTGTAGCTTTTGTTGGTATTTCTTCCAAAATAGATGCGGTAAGTGATATTGCGCTCATCGATATGGCTTCGAAAGTGGAGCGTGAACTTTTAAACACGAAAGAAATTACGCAAATTATAAAGAACGGATTTCCAACCAAAGAAATATCTGTTAATGTGCGCGAAAATGACCTTCTGCGTTTTGGCATTTCTATGCAGGAAGTTGCCATGGCAATTGGTTCTAAAAACATTGATCTTACTGCAGGTTTGATTCGTGGTGGTGTGCAGGAAATGAGCGTCCGTGCAAACGATAGAGGCGTTACCGAGGAAGAAATCGCTGCAATTCCATTACGTTCTGTAAATTCTGGTGGAACAATTTCTGTTGGCGATGTTGCTTCGGTTGTTTTGGGTTATTCGGAAGATTCGCAGGAAGCGCGTTTCAACGATAACCCAGCTGTTTCGTTTAGAATTGAAAAAACATTGGAACAAGATATTTCCAAAATCAGTGAAGAATTACACGTTTACCAAAAGAAATTCAATGCAGAAAACCCAACGTTCCAATTTGATATTTACTATGAGTTTAACGAGATGCTGAACGAGCGAATTACACTTTTAACGTCAAATGGTATTTCGGGATTGGTTTTAGTACTTATTTTTCTTGGCTTATTCTTGAACATTAAACTTTCTGCATGGGTAGCATTTGGAATTCCATTTTCTTTTCTCGCTATGTTCATACTTGGAATTGCGTATGGCATGACCATTAATATGATTTCCCTGTTCGGAATGATCTTGGTGGTTGGAATCTTAGTAGACGATGGAATTGTAATTGCAGAAAATATTTATTCGCATTTTGAACGCGGGAAATCACCTCAGAAAGCTGCAATTGATGGCGTTATGGAGGTTTTGCCTTCTGTTTTCTCTTCCGTTATCACAACAATCGTTGCGTTTTCTGTTCTGTTTTTCGTGGAAGGCTTGGAAATGATGCGTGAAATGGCGTTTGTTGCAATTGCATGCTTGGTATTTTCCCTTTTCGAAGCATTTTTTATTCTTCCTTCGCATTTGGCCCATCAAACAATTTTACAGGAAAATACCAATCCTACTTTTTCTATTTGGAAAGGTATTGTTTTGATTATTCTTGGGATTTTAACTGTATACATTGGCGGATGGATTTTTCCGCAAGACGCTATAAGTTTTGGAACGATTTTATTTCCATTCACGCTGTTTATTCTCGGTGGAATGCTTTGTTTGAAAGGGTTTTCCAATTCTCCAATTGAGTTGTTTATTCGTGGGGGTGCCGACAAGGGAATAAAATATATCCGAGATATTTGGTTTAAGGAAAGTGTTCAAATGATCATCGGTACCAAAATTAAATGGTACAGAGCAACATTCTTTTTTCCTATGGCTTTTACCTTCGTTACGTTTGGTTTGCTCTTCAGTGGTACAATCTCAGCAACTTTTTTCCCAAATATTCCGCCTGATTTCTTCAGCATAGAAGCAGCATATAATCCTGGGGATAATAAAGCGCAAACGCAGCAATTTATTGATAAAGCAACACAGATATTGTTGGAAGAAAACGAACGGATCAGCAAAGAAAATGGAGACAGTTTAATGACTTATTTTTCGAGCAATATTGGATTTACCCAAAATCTTGGTCAGGCTGGAAACCATACTGGATCGTTGAGTGTTTTTGTGGATGTTGAAAATTCAAAAACACCGTTGGATACTTTAATGAATAGAGTTATAGCAAGACTCAAAGAGATTCCGGAAGGGAAATTGGCGCAGGATTTATATGTTGGTGGATTCAACCGATTTGGAAAGGAAATTGAAGTTGGTTTAACATCTCAAAACCAAGAAAATCTTTTAGATGCGCGCCAACAATTTAAGAAGGATCTTTCCAATATGGATGGTGTAATTAATATCAAAGACAATATGCCTCCGGGTAGAAATGAAGTCACGATAAAAATGAAGCCGCAAGCAGAAATTTTTGGAATTTCTAAGGGAGAAGTATTGAGTCAAATCCGTCAAGGATTTTTTGGTCAGGAAGCGCAACGGGTTATTATTGGAACAGATGAGGTTAAAATCTGGGTGCGTTATCCAAAAGAAGATAGAAATTCGATGGTAGATTTGGAAAACATGAAGATTAAATCTGTTTCTGGCGCTGCCATTCCGTTGCATGAAATTGCAGACTTTAAAATTGGTAGAGCGCCGGAAAGTTTAAAGCGCAGAAATGGACAACGGATTATTAAAATCGATGCGGAATCCTCAGATCCAGACTTGGTAGCAACAACAAATACTGCCATTTTTGATTCGCTTGTTCCTAAAATGGCTTCTATTTATCCAGATGTTCAAGCGGTAAAATTAGGTCAGTTCGAAAGAAGCCAAAAAACGAGTAATTCCATGCAATATGTTGTTCTAATTTGTTTGGTGTTGATGTTTATAATTATTTCCTTGCATTACAATAGTTTGTCGCAGGCTTTTCTAATTATGATGGTCATTCCAGCAGGATTGGCAGGTGCAATTCTTGGACACGGATTAGTTGGAATTCCGGTTTCCTTGCTTTCTGCCTTCGGAATGATAGCTTTATTGGGAGTTTTGGTAAATGATGCAATTGTGTATCTAGATCGTTACAACGATTTAATGTTGGAAGGATTCCATCCAAAACAAGCGGTGATTGAAGCTGCTGTTTCTCGTTTTAGACCAATATTATTGACTTCTTTGACCACGGTTGCTGGACTTTTACCTTTGATTGCAGAGAAAAGTATGCAGGCCCAATTTTTAGTTCCGATGGCAACTTCTATTGCTTTCGGCGTACTTTTTGGAACAATTTTCATTCTCTTTTTCTATCCGGCAGCGATTTTGTTCTGGAACGATAGAGCAAGACTTGCAAAAATGATTTGGCGCTGGGAAAAAGTCGGTGAATTGGAAGTTGAACCAGCAATTATTTTACAGAAAAAAATAAATGAAATTGAAAATACTCTTTAGTTTACTGGTAGCCTTTAATGTGCTACTCGTTCAGGCGCAAACAAAATTATCTGCAAAAGATGCGGTATTTCTGGCTTTGGAAAATAATTACAAAGTGCAAGTCGCTGAGAAACAAGTCGAAATTGCTCGAAAAAATAACGCGTGGAGTGAGGCAGGATTATTCCCAACGGTGGCATTGTCGGCGGCATTTAACAATACGGTTCAGGATAATTCCAATAACCCATTTACATTTACGCCGGGTGTAATTCTAGCCCAAGGATTTTCACCAACACTTTCAGCAAATTGGAATATTTTTAGCGGATTTGCAGTGAAAATTTCCAAAGAGCGTTTGGAGCAGTTAGAGGCCCAAAGCAATGGAAACGCATTGGTTGTAATCGAATCAACTATCCAAGATGTGTTAAAGGCGTATTATGCTGCGCAATTGCAAAAAGAACGAGCGATGCTCTTCGCTACATTGAAAGAATATTCGAGAAAACGGGTTGCCTATTTCGAACTAAAGGATAAATACGCAAAAACAACTTCCCTCGAGTTGTTGCAGTTCAGAAACCAATATTTTACGGATAGTACAAATCATTTGATTCAAGAATTATCCCTAAAAAATGCCATGCGAAATTTAATGCTGTTAATAAATCCCACGGAAAATGCTGCCGATGGAAGTTTTCCAGTTTTAACCGACGCGTTGGATTTGGATGTTCCATTGTTCGATTTAAATCAGTCACTGAATGAATTGAAAGGATCCAATCAAAATTTGAAAAACCAATATATTGCGATTGAATTACAGAAAAAAGCAACGGAATACCAACGGTCTTTTCTGTATCCGACGATTTCTTTTCAAACGGGTGTAACGCCTTCCTATAACTGGTTCCGAGATTTGAACCAGGACAATTTTAAAGTCCAAACGGAAGTTCTTTCCTATTATGGAAATTTTAATCTTCGCTATTCCTTGTTCAATAATTGGAAGACAAAACGAGCGGTAGAAGTTTCGAAAATTCAAGAGGAAATTGCTGGCCTGAATCTTGAAAGCATGGAAAAATCATTAGCGGTTAATCTTACCAATTTGGTGGAGATGTACCAGTTAAGAACGCAGTTGGTTAGCATGTCGCAAATAAATTTGAATTATGCGACTAAGGCATTTGACTTGGCAAAATCTAAATTTGATATGGGAATAATTAGCTCGATCGAATTAGCCGTTTTTCAAAATAATTTCCAAAACACCCTGCTTCAGCATTATGAGAATCTATTCAATCGAATGGATACGTATTTGGAAATTTATAAAATGACTGGAAAGATTGGGCTGGATTACGTTAAATAAGAAACTAATCTTTTAGCACTAATTTCTCCAATGCCTTTTGTTTCTCTTTTAAGCTTCTTAAAGCGTCTTTTTGGTTGAATATCAAGAAGATGTAATGCCATTTATGGCCGATTCTTTTGGACCAGCGCACAAATGTGAAAGCGAACATTCCCGTTAGTGGTAAACTTATAAAATAAAGTAGTTTGATCCATAAAACAGGTTCTGCCACTTTTTCCAGTGCGATTAAAAACCCAAAATAGGTTAAAGGATAAAGAATCAATCCCAGTAAAACCGAAATTGGAGCGTAGTATTCAACATATTTTGTGAGTCTCGGAACAAGTTTATCTGTTAGGTAAAATGGAATGCTATTGTGTAAAAATCCAAAGAGAAATAGCGGAAGACCAACAATTAGAAAAACAACGGATAATGAAATTTGTCCTAGATACAAGCGCGAGCGAAACCGACGCCGTATAAAATCCGATTGAATGTTTAATTTATTGGATTGCCACGTGATTTCATCTACCAATTGCTGAATTTCTGAAATTAAATAGGGCTGAAACAACCGAATTTCCTCTATTCGGACCTTGATTTGCTGTAAAAAATCAGCATTCTTTTCCACATTCTTTGTTTCTTCTTTTTTATGGATAAAAGTATAAATGGTGTGAATTAGTTGCTCCTGTTCCTTGGATTCCGTTGTAACTAAAACCCTCTCGAGATGTAACCGAAATTTCGAGGTTAACTTCTTGGAAGCCAAGGAAGCGTTTTCCAAAAAATCGGGTAAAAAATCGGTTACGAATAATCCTTTTTCTAGCGTAATCATTACCGAACTGCGAAATTTCTCCGCTTGGGAATAGAATAAGCCAAGTGGCACAATTTTTAAATTTAACTTGCCTGAATTTCGGCTCTCTGCTTCTAAAGCTATTCGCGCTGTACCGGATTTTAATTGCCGCAATTGCCGTTCTGGAAAGCTATTTCCTTCCGGGAAAATAACCAACGTTTTTCCTTCCTCCAGCAATTTATAGCACGCTTCAAACGAATCATTATTTTTAACGCCTGCAACTGCGCCATCAATTTGACGGTTAATAGGAATCATATTCAGGCTTTTCAAAAGCTTCCGTTTTAATGGTGAATTAAAAAAAGTTCCTTTTGCCATAAAATAAATTGGCTGCGGACAAACATTT
>JBEDAD010000106.1:0-3200 GCA_041177985.1 Bacteroidota bacterium
ACGAATTTAATTAAGTCTTGTATTTCATTCAGATTCATATGCGTATATTTTATTTAGTTAATTGTCTTTTATAAAAACCAAACCAATCGTTTTTTAAACTGTTTATTTGGTAAATGGTTTATGTATTACACTTAAATTTTATAAAGTAAAAATAGTATTTATTATGAATTATATGCCCATTTCAAATAAACTGCTCCCCATGTAAATCCTCCGCCAAACGCCGACAAGATTAAGGTATCGCCTTTCTTTAGCTGACTTTCGTAATCCCATAAACACAAAGGAAGTGTGCCCGCTGTAGTATTTCCGTATTTTTCAATGTTGATCATTACCTTTTCTTTCGGCAATCCCATTCTATTTGCAGTAGCATCAATAATACGCAAATTTGCTTGGTGAGGAACTAACCAGTCTACATCTTCGCTAGAAAGATTGTTTTTTTCCATAATTTCAGCAGAAACTTCTGCCATATTCGTTACCGCAAATTTAAAAACTGCTTTCCCTTCTTGTTTTACGAAGTGCATGCGGTCATCAACGGTTTGATGCGTTGGCGGATTTGCGGATCCTCCTGCCGGTTGAATAAGATATTGTCGTCCAGAACCATCGCTTTTCAAAATGAAATCCAAAACTCCTAAACCTTCTTCATTTGGCTCTAGCAAAACAGCCCCTGCGCCATCACCAAAAATCACACAAGTTGTACGATCTTCATAATCTAAAATAGAAGTCATTTTATCCACCCCAATTACGATTACCTTTTTATGACGACCAGTTTCAATAAATTGTGCTCCTGTCGATAATGCGTAAATAAACCCAGAACATGCAGCAATACAATCGTATCCCCAGGCATTTTTCATTCCAACTTTATCGCAAACCACATTTGCCGTACTAGGAAATGGATAATCTGGCGTAACAGTAGCGCAAATTACTAATTCGATATCCATCGGGTCAATCCCTTTTTTCTCCAACAGTTGAGCGACAGCCGCAGCAGCCATATCAGAAGAAGCGCCATCTTTCATAACTCTTCTTTCTTTGATTCCAGTGCGTGATAATATCCATTCGTCAGACGTATCCACCAATGTAGACAATTCTTCATTGGTCATAACATAGTCCGGAACATATCCTTGCACACCTGTTATTGCTGCTGTAATTTTTTTCATACTTAATTAAATGCTTCGTTTACACGTAAAGCCAACCCTGATTTGGCAACTTCATGTGCGTGTAAAATCATATTTTTTACGGCGGTAGAATTGGAAATTCCATGTCCAATAATCACATTGCCTTTCACTCCTAGAATTGGCGTTCCACCATAGTTTTCATAGTTGAATCGTTCAAAATATTCATCGTGAATACCTCTCATTTTCATCAAAGAATAGATTCCTTCTGCCTCTTTCAATACAATGTTTCCTGTAAAACCATCACAAACAATTACGTCCGCTTTTCCGAGGAATAAATCCCTACCTTCTAAATTTCCGGTAAAATTTATTTCGTCAGATTCCGTCATTAGTTTGTGAGTAGCAATTGTCAAAAGATTTCCTTTTGTCTCCTCTTCACCAATATTTAGGAGCGCCACTCTTGGCGAATCAATACCGTAAACATTTTTAGCGTAAAGGGAGCCGAGAACGGCAAATTGATACAAAACATCTGCTTTGCAATCTGCATTGGAGCCGACATCCAATAAAATGGATTTTGAACCATCTATTTGCGGCAATGTAGAAGTTATACAAGGACGAATAATACCAGGAATAGTGTTTATCTTGTAGATAGAACCAACTAACATTGCACCTGTATTTCCAGTGCTTGCAAACGCATGAATTTCCTTTTTTGAGAGCAAATCAAAGCCAACAGCTATGCTGCTATTCGGTTTTTGAGGAATTGCGCGCGTGGGATGATCGTGCATCGTTATCACGTCAGGTGCGTGCACAATGTCATAATCTTCCAACTTTTCACCAAACGACGAAAGGCCACCTGAGATTTGATCTCTGTCGCCAATTAGAACAAGTCTAACATCGTTTGGAAGTTCTTGTTTGGCAAGAATTGCCCCCGATATATTTACATCCGGAGCAAAATCACCGCCTAGAATATCAATTCCAATCTTCATGAAGAAGCGGATTAAGTAAATGCAGATTAAACTGCTACTTCTTTTTCTGCTACAACTCTACCTTTGTAATACAGTTTTCCTTCATGCCAATGAGCGTGGTGGAACAAATGCGGCTGTCCAGTAGTTGGACATGTTGCGATATTCTTTGCAACAGCATTTTTGTGCGTTCGTCTCTTGTCACGTCTTGTCTTCGATATTTTTCGTTTAGGATGTGCCATTTTACTTTATTTATATTTTGTTTAATTCAAATTTTTTAATGCATTCCAACGTGAATCAATAGGACCATCGTCGTCCTCATCATCTTCGTCTTCTTCGTCTTCCCAATCCTCGTCATCTTCGTCATCCTCATCCCAATCGTCGTCGCCGTAATCATCATCGTCGTCTTCGTTTAATTGTGGAAGCGTATACTTTTTCAAAAGCTCCAACATTTCCTCGTTACATTCTCCTTTTGGATGCAATAAACGGGTTGGTAGTGAAACCGTTATTAATTCATAGATATTATCGTGTAAATCTAATTCGTAATCATCGGGATGTAAAACAATCAGTGTTTCATCATCACTTGGTTCCGTATCAAATTTGTATACCAATCGGTAGTCTCCTTTTACAAGAACTTCCACCATATCCGTACATCGATCACATTCTGTAGAAACAGAACCTGCGATAGAATATTCTCCTATCATCATTGTTTCTTTTTTCTCCAGAATCAATTGAACAGTCACTTTTCCGTTGTGAACAATTGAATAATCTCTCTCTTCAAAGAACGAATCACGAATATCAAAATGGTATTCATGAAACCCCAGTTTCAAGCCTATAAATGGAATAATATATTCTTTTTCCGACTTCACACTGTATAAAAATTGGAGGGCAAAGGTAGCAATTTTAGCTTAAAAATGGTACTTTCTTCTTTTTTTTTGATAAAAAAATAGAATTACTCCAATTCATTGCTTGTTCTCCTTTTTTCTCTCGGGCTAATTTGCAGCGGATTTCCATTCATTTCTTTTGTGAAAATACGGTTTCTATAAACATCCATTGCAACATAAATTGCAGTGCGCATAGACAATTCAGAAGCTTTATTTTGCCCTACAATATCAAATGCTGTTCCGTGGTC
>JBEDAD010000107.1:0-4004 GCA_041177985.1 Bacteroidota bacterium
ATTTCCAATACAGAATTAGCCTTCGTCCAAACGATATGCAGGTTGGAAAAAATTTCGTTACAAATGTTCAAGTATACCAAAATGGGAATAAAACAGAAAAATGGTACCAGTTTAAAGTCCCAATTAGTGATTTTGAGAAAAAAGTAAATGGAATTCAGGATTTCCGCTCTATTCGTTTCATGCGAATGTTTATGAAAGGATTCGATGAAGAAGTATTGTTGCGTTTTGCTCGTTTGGAATTTATTCGTGGGGAGTGGAGAAGATACGTTCAAGATCTAACGCAACCTGGTGAAAGTGTTCAGACAGATCCAAACTTAACTTCCTTTACGATTGGAGCTGTAAATGTGGAGGAAAATGACCAACGCAGCCCTGTTAAATATGAAATTCCTCCTGGAATCGTAAGAGAAGTAGATCCTTCTCAAACTTTCCAACGCCAGTTAAATGAGCAATCTTTGGTTTTGGACATCTGTAATTTGCAGGATGGAGATGCGCGCGCAGCTTATAGAAATGTGCAGTTCGATGTCAGAACGTATAAGAAGCTGAAAATGTATGTGCATGCGGAAGAAGTTTTAACTGCATTGCCGCTCAATAACGAAGATCTTACCTTATTCGTTCGGTTGGGAACAGATTTCAGCGATAATTATTACGAGTACGAATTACCGTTAAATAAAACCGCTTGGGGGTCAACCTTGCCGGAAGATATCTGGCCGGATGCGAACAATGTGGAAATCGTTTTCGATGATTTATTGAATTTAAAAAAGAAACGGAACAAGTTAATAGAAAGTGGAAGCACTTCTGTTTCCTATGTTTTAGAATACGAGGGCATCGATCCTGCAAATTCGAAACGCGTTCTGAAGGTCAAAGGAAGTCCAAATTTACAAGGATTGCGCACTATCATGGTTGGTGTTCGAAATCCTGCCAAAAGTGCTGAAAATCCTTGGCAGGACGATGGTCAAGCGGATTGCGCTATTATTTGGATTAACGAATTGCGCTTAACCGATTTCATTAGCGAGGGCGGTTCTGCTGCTGTTGCACAAATGCAGGTTCAGGTCGCTGATTTTGCAAATGTTGCTATGTCTGGAAATTACTCTGGAATTAACTGGGGAAGTGTGGAAAGTCGTGTGCAAGACAGACAGCGAAATGAACGAATTGGTGTAGATATGAATGCCAATGTGCAATTGGGTCAGTTTTTTGGTCGTCAAGCTGGCGTTTCTCTACCTTTCTTTTACGGGTATTCTCTTGGTTTAATCAATCCAGAATACGATCCGTTCAATCCTGATGTACGCTTGGCGGATTATGATTTAGCAGAACGGAAAGAAAAAGCAAGCAAAGGGCAAGATTTTACAGAACGAAAGTCCTACAATTTCACAAATGTTAGAAAAGAAGCAAGAGCAGGAGCAAAAGCTCAATTTTGGCGCGTTTCCAACTGGTCAGCGAATTATTCGTATGCAGAAAATCTGCACCGCGATTTCAATACTAATTTTGATCGAACCAAAACTTGGAATGGTGGTCTGAATTATAATTATTCCTTTGCTTCTAAACCTTTTGAACCATTTAAGAAGGCGAAATTTGCCCAAAAAACGAAGTGGTTGGCACTCGTGAAAGATTTTAATGTTTTCCTTACTCCGAAAAACATTTCATTCACAAACGATGTTTTACGCTCTTACAATGAGCGACAAGTTCGCAACAACATAGTGCCAGATTACGAATTCCAGCCAGTGTATGTGAAGCGTTTTACATGGAATAGAAATTATGCGCTAGGGTACGATTTAACTAAAAATCTTAAAGCGAATTTCAGCGCAACAAATAGAGCAATTTTTGAAGAAGGCAACAGCCGAGTGGATAGAAAAAATGATCCCGCAGGTTACCGCGAGTTTAGCGATTCAATCCGTTCCCAAATTTCAACTTTTGGTAAAACCATGGATTATTCGCACAATTATAGTCTTAATTATACCCTTCCACTCGATAAAATTCCTTTAACGGATTGGATGACTGCGAATGTGAAATATGCTGGCACCTACAATTGGCAACGTGCTCCTTTGGGACAAACAGACTTCGGAAATACAATTCAAAACAATAGAACAGTGAATTTTACTGGTCAAATGAATTTTACAAACCTGTATAACAAAGTTCCTTATTTCAAGAAGGTACTTAGTGACGGAAAAGGTGGAGGAAGAGCGAATGTAGGTCCTAAGGATGTGGGAGGTAGAAATACTGGCGCAAAACCGGAGAAACCAGCAATTGAGAATGCAGAACCGGAAAAGCCGGAATCCGAAATGACGGATAAAGAAAAACGCAAAGCTAAACGTGCAAAACGCAAGAAAGAGCGCAAAAAGAAACGCGAGGAAGCGGAGAAAAAACGTGGTGGGAAAGTTCATCCTGTTGGCGGTTTCTTTGCAAGAGCAATAATGACCGTTCGAAACGTTTCAGGAACTTATGCGCTAAGCGATGGAACAATGTTGCCAGGATACAACCAAGAATCTAGTATCCTAGGTTTCAATAGCAGTTTCAATGCGCCGTTAGGTGGTTTTGTGTTTGGACAACAACGCTACGATATTTGGGGGAAAGAAACTGGTTATAACATTGCGACAACTGCCGCTTCAAATGGTTGGCTAGTTAAAAATCAGGATTTGAATAAGCAATTTACGATGACCCATTCACAGAATTTGAATCTTCGCGCATCGTTGGAGCCATTGAAAGACCTAACGGTAGAACTTACTGTGACAAGAACCTATGGTAATAATTCCAGTGAATTTTACCGTTGGAATGAAGATTCGCAGCAATTTGAAGGACAAAGTAGGGTAGAAACGGGAACACTGACGTATTCAAATATTTCCATTGGTTCAGCATTCACAAAATTGGGAGCACGAGATTACCAATCCGAAACATTCACTAAATTATTAGCCAATCGTGTTTTGGTTTCTGAATTGTTGGGAGCAAATAATCCAATTTCAAATCCGTTGGTTTCCGGTTATTACGCTGGATACGGTGGCACACAACAAGAAGTTATTACTGGTGCGTTTCTGACAGCATTTTCCAACAGGGGAATGAGCGAGAAGAATATTAATCCGGTGAAAAATATGCCTTTACCGAATTGGTCTATAAATTATAATGGCTTGACAAAAATGGAATTTGCCAAGAAGTACGTGAAGAATTTCGTAATTCGTCATGCATACAGTTCTACGGTTAGTGTTTCTGGACTGCAAACCAACTTGAATGCGGAATTTGATCAAAATGGAAACGCATCTGCTTTGGACATTAATAATAATTTCATTGCAGACCGCCAAATTCAAAATGTTACAATTTCTGAACGTTTTTCTCCATTAATAGGTATCGATGCTACTTGGACAATTAAAGGCCAAGGTTTGATTACTAAATTCGAATACAAGAAGGATAGAAGTGCAACACTTTCCTTAAATAACAATCAAATAACAGAAATTTTAGGAAACGAATGGATTATTGGAACGGGCTATAAATTTGCGAAAGTGAAGTTGCCATTTGAAAAAATTCCTGCTAGTGCATTGAATCTGCGCTTCGATTTCTCTTTTAGAGATAATTTAACGGTAATTCGTAAAGTTGTTGAAAATACAAACCAAGCAACAGCAGGTCAGCGTGTAATTTCAATTAAAACTTCTGCGGATTATAACATGACGCAAAATTTAACGGTTCAATTCTACTACGATCAAGTAATTAATACACCGAAAATTGCGACTTCTTTCCCAACAGGAAATATGAGCACAGGAATTCGTTTACGTTTCAATTTAGCTGGAGTGCAATAAGCGTATGGTTCGTTCAGCAGAAAGAGGAGACGAGCAAGCAATAATGGAATTGATTCACGCGCTTGCTTTGTACGAAAAAGCACCCGATGAAGTTGTTAATACGGCCCACGATTTAGGAGTTCATTTATTCGATGAAAAAATTTGCGACGCGTTTGTAGCGGAAGTGGATGAGAAAATTATCGGTTTTGCCCTTTTTTACACGAATTATTCTACGTGGAAAGGAAA
>JBEDAD010000108.1:0-2764 GCA_041177985.1 Bacteroidota bacterium
TTTCCGATTCGTAATACAAGGTATCAAAATCTACACCCATGGCTTTGTACGTAACATCAAAACCTTTGTAAACCCAATTGTTCATGGTTGTCCAAAGCAAGTAAACCTGCGGATCTCTCGCCTCCCATTTCACCAGCATATCTTTCGCTTCGCGCAAAAGTGTGGTTTGGTTCTTGGCAAGATCCTTGATTTTTTCGTCCAATCCTTTTACTGCCTTTTCGTCTTTCCCTGCTTTTGCATCGGTTAGACGAACGAATTCTTCACGCACGTCCAATGAAAACCCGTCAAAGTTGCCGGATTCCCAAAGTGCACTAATTTCCTTTGCTTCGGCATTGAACTGCTTATCGAATTCCACATAGTATTTCCCGACCAATTTATCGCCTTTCAAACCAGTATTTTCAGGCGTTTCTCGCTCCCCTTTTGCATTGAGAGGAGAAAATTTTTCCCAGGCAAGCATACTTTTACAAATATGAATCCCACGGTCGTTGATGACTTGTGTTTTGATTACCGAATGTCCATTCGCTTTCAAAATTTCCGCAACCGAATAGCCAAGGAAATTATTTCTCAAATGTCCGAGATGCAGCGGTTTATTGGTGTTTGGGGAAGAATACTCTACCATTATCAGCGGTTTCGACATTTCTTTTTGGAAGCCAAACTTTTCTTCCGCGTGCATTGCATTTAACTTTGAAATCCAATATTCGTTGGAGATGATCAGGTTTAAAAAACCACTAACAACCTCAAAACGTTCGATTTCCGGTAATTTATCCACTAGAAAATTTCCTATTTTTTCCCCTGCTTCAATTGGACTGCAACGCAATAATTTAACAAATGGAAAAATGACCAAGGTTAAATCGCCTGCTACTTCTTTTCTAGTTTTCTGGAATTGAATCAGTTGCTCTTCCACCTGCAAACCAAATAATTCAGTGGAGTGCTTTACTACTAATTCTTTTATATATTCTTCCATCAATTTTTTACTTCTTTAGTGAATTCACAAGGCTTTCCAGTAATTCGAAAGCGACCTCGCCCATTCTATTCAATTTTTCATCCAAACATGGATTTACTTCTACAAATTCCACACAAACTGTTTTTGGCGAATTGCTCAAACTTATCAATAATTGTCTAGCTTGCTTTGGAATCAATCCGTTTCTTACCGGCGTTCCAGTTCCATACGATGTAGCTTTTGGATCCATCGAATCCACATCGAAGGAAATATAAATAAGATCGCATTCTTTCAAGTAATCCAGCGCTAAAACGGCAATTTGCTCGGTTCCTTTTTCCAGTACTTCTTCCACTTTAAAATTCCTAAGCGAAAGGCGTTCCATCAGCGCATCTTCCTCGGCTTCCGTATCGCGAACGGCAATAAACACCAAATCTTGCGGTAAAATTTTAGCACCTGAAAAACCAATATTTTTCAGTTCGTCCCAAAGTGCAATTGTTTCGAATGGAACGTCGTTTTTGGTGCATTCCAAGTTATCTTCTGCCAGTGCAAGTGCCAAAGGCATTCCGTGCATATTTCCCGAAGGAGTTGTGTATGGCGTGTGCAAATCGCCATGTGCATCAATCCAAATTGCTCCGATTCTTTTTTCAGGATACGCATTTTTGATTCCAGCCAACGTTCCGGCGGCAGAACCGTGGTCACCAGCCAAAACGATTGGAAAATGATTTTTTTTCAATTCAGAAGAAACTTTCTCCGAAACTGCTTCTAACACCTGCTTCAATCCATTTATGCGTTTTGCAAATAAATAAGGCGTTGGTTGGTCTAAAAGATGGTTCATTTGCGGCAAATTAAAAATTTCATGGCTTCCGAAAAGCACACTATTTTTAACTCTTGCGGCAGTAATTATGGCATCCGGACCCAATGAAGCTCCTCGCGTTCCAGCAGTAATCTCGGAACGGTTGATGATAAACGTAATTTCTTTTTCCATGCACGCAACAAATTCAATTTCTTGTACAAAATTAGCATATTTAGCCGGAACTAAAAGTGAAAAAAGGAATTGTAACACTTTTGACGAAGCGCGTTTCTTTAAAACAGATAAATTTCTAAAAAATTAGATAGAAACAATAAATGTTACTTACTTTCGGTATTAAAACAGCATCCATGCGCATACTTTCGCTTCTTTTTTGTTTCCTTACTTTTGTTTCCAATGCACAGGAGCAAAAACCATTCTCCGGAAAACTCGTTTATTCGATTCAAATTCAAGATACTTCCTTGCGGAAAATGATTCCGATAAAGCACATGTTGATTTTCACGAATGACACACTCATTCGAATCGAAAATGAAACGGAGCAACTTGGTATCCAAGTGATGATTAAACACCTGGTTTTAAATAAATCGTATTTATTACTGCAAACGCCAACGGGAAAATATGCCATTCAAACCGATCACGGTGCAAGTAAAATAGATACGTTTCCATATTCCTTCAAAAAGAAATGGGGAAAGGCACTTATTTGTGGCAAGAAAGCAAATAAATTAGTGGTGAAAAATAAAAATTTCCCAAACGATTTAGTATTTTATTATTACAAAAACACATCCGTAAAATACCTGAACTCGCACAGTAATTTCCCTGGATTACTGGTGAAATATTACCTTCCATCAGCCGATGGAATTTACGAATACACCTTGATTGAACAAGAAGAACTAGTACCACCAAAGGATGCGTTTGGAATTCCCTCCGATTTTAAAAAAGTTTCATTCGACGAATTTATGAATGAGATTCTAAAAAAGCAGACAGAAACACCAATCAAACTAGAGTAAATCGTCCTA
>JBEDAD010000109.1:0-3820 GCA_041177985.1 Bacteroidota bacterium
TTGATTCCAGGAACGGATAAAAATTCGGCTGGTTTGCTGATTACTGCCAAATAGTCGTCTTCAAAAATTGTTTCCAGTTCCTTACCAAGTGCTGGATTTGTTAGCATTGGGTTTTCGTCAATTTCCATTCCAGCAAGCATGTGTCCAAGGATTGGCTCACATTTTCCGCGGCAAGCAGGGTAGAAGCTTCCATGTTTACGGATTTCTCCGCCTGGCGATTTTCCCCACCAAAATTCGGCAATCGATATTGGTTTCAATTGGTGTAAAAACGCATACTGCAAGAGTTTTGGAGCGGCGCATTCTCCTGCTCCAGCCGGCGGGTTTATGTCGCTCGTATGTTCAAAAATCTGACACAAATCTTTCGTCTCGCCCGCTTGATTCAAAAAAGTATAGTGTTCAAAGATTTGTTGTTGAATTGCTGCGGAGCGCGTTTTCCGTTCTTCTTTAAGCGCATCAATTTGTTGGGTAAAAACAGAAAGTTGGTTTTCTGCTTCTGCAATTCGATGCTTCCAGTAATTCACGAGATCTTTGTAGATGTAATGTTGCTCCACGCTTTCTTTGCCTAAAATTTCTAAGAAGGAAGTATATTCTTCCGAAGACAAAATCGAAATTGCTTCGTTTCGTTTGATTTTCCGCGCTTTTTTTTTCTCTTGAACAATTTGGCGTTGTGCATTCAAGTTTAGGGTAGCTTGTGCTTTTTCGTCTTCCAGAAATTGCTTTGCGAGGCAGAAATCTTCTGCATTTTCCAGTTCTTCAACGGAAGCATTGATTTTACTGACAATTGCTTCGCCTTTTCGGAAAAATCCATCTTTTTCAAGGATGTCAAAAATGGGAGGCACAAATTTCGGATGGTGATTTTCTCCAGCTAATTTACCGGAGAAACCTGCGAGATAGCCAATTTTCCCTTGTTTGTTTTCCACGACCAAAACACCAAACATTTTACCAATGACTAAACCTTCCTGGTTTTCATTTAATCCAAAATTATGTTGCCAATCGGCTTGATTTTCAATATGTTCCTGCAGTTCTTTAGCTGCTAAAACGCAAATTGGATCTGGCGTATAATAAAACGGAAAATTGAACCGTTTCGGCAAAATAAATTCCGAAAGGGCTCCTTTAAAAGGGGTGAAACAGGATGCTTCGGAATGTTTTTTTTGCTTCATGGAAGATAAATTATTTCGGTAAATGAATTTTCAACGGGATTCAAAAATCGCACTTATGCGCCATTTTTCTTCCGCATTTCTAAGGCATACAATTCGTCCCGCAGGCGCGCTGCTTCGATAAAATCTAAGTCTTTCGCTGCTTTTTCCATTTGCTTTCGGGTAAATGCAATCGTCTTATCTAATTGTTCCGGCGTCATATATTGTACCACAGGATCAGCAGCAAGCGCCATTTCTTGTTCGTAGGAATAATCGGTTTCCTTTTGCGAAGTATCGCCATCTGCAACTTGCGTGGAATCGAGAATTTTTTGCTTGGATTTATTTAATGCGATTGGAACGGTTCCATGGTCGTCGTTATATTTTGTTTGAAGCGCACGACGTCTAGCCGTTTCATCAATTGTGCGTTGCATCGAATTCGTCATTTTATCCGCGTACATAATCACCATTCCATTGATGTTTCGTGCTGCACGACCAGTAGTTTGAACTAATGAACGCTCGTTTCGCAAGAATCCTTCTTTGTCTGCGTCGAGAATTGCCACCAACGAAACTTCCGGAAGATCCAAGCCTTCGCGCAGTAAATTCACGCCAATCAACACATGAAAAGTTCCCAATCGCAATTGCCGCAAAATTTCCACGCGTTCAATCGTGTCCACTTCACTGTGAATGTAGCGACACAAAATCCCTAATTTGTCCAGGTATTTCTGTAATTCTTCCGCCATTCGCTTGGTGAGTGTTGTCACGAGCGTGCGTTCGTCGCGTTCGATGCGCAAATGAATTTCCTCAATTAAATTATCGATTTGGTTGAGACTCGGTCGAACGTCGATTATCGGATCCAACAAACCTGTTGGACGAATTACTTGTTCCACAATTACACCTTCTGATTTTTCAATTTCATAGTCGGCCGGTGTCGCAGAAACGTAAATAATCTGTTGCACGAGCGATTCAAATTCATCGAATTTCAGCGGGCGATTGTCCACTGCTGCCTGCAAACGAAACCCATAATCGATGAGGTTTACTTTTCGCGCTCTGTCGCCACCGTACATCGCACGAATTTGCGGCAAAGTAACATGGCTTTCATCCACCACCATTAAAAAATTATCCGGAAAATAATCCAATAAACAGAATGGTCTTTCGCCCGGTTGTCGTTGGTCAAAGTAGCGAGAATAATTCTCAATCCCTGAACAATAACCCAATTCACGAATCATTTCCAAGTCGTAATTTACCCGTTCCTCCAAGCGTTTTGCTTCTTCAATTTTGCCTTCTTTTTTAAAATTGGCAACTTGAATTACCATGTCTTCCCCAATCTGTTCCACCGCAATTCTTGTCGTTTCCGGGCTCGAAACAAAGATATTGGCAGGATAAATATTTATTTCGGTATGTGTTTCCAGCTTGGAATTGGAAATTGGATCAATAGAGGAAATTGCTTCGATCTCGTCGCCCCAGAATTCAATTCGAATGGCATAATCCGCATACGCCAGGTAAATGTCTACGGTATCGCCTTTGACACGAAACATGCCGCGTTTGAATTCAATATTTGCGCGGGAATATAAATTTTCAACCAGTTTATAGAGGAATTTATTGCGGGAAATTGTTTGTCCAACCTGCAAACTAATAATACTATTCGCAAATTCATTTGGATTCCCGATACCATAAATACAGGAAACGGAAGCAACAACAATCACATCTTTTCTCCCTGAAAGCAAGGAGGAAGAAGCGGAAAGTCGCAATTTTTCAATCTCATCGTTGATTTGTAAATCTTTCTCGATATACGTTCCCGTAACTGGCATGTACGCTTCCGGCTGGTAATAATCGTAGTAGGAAACGAAATATTCTACAGCATTATTAGGGAAAAATTGTTTGAATTCGCTGTACAGCTGTGCCGCTAATGTTTTATTGTGGGAAAGCACCAAGGTTGGGCGATTCACTTCTTGGATAACATTTGCGATAGTGAAGGTTTTTCCAGAACCAGTTACACCAAGCAAAGTTTGGTAGGGAATATCGGCACGCAAACCTTCCACCAATTGCCGAATAGCTTCCGGTTGATCGCCGGTAGGTTGAAATTCGGAAACAAGCTGAAAATCCATGGAATTAATTTACTGCAAATTTAAGGATTTATACGTTGAATTCCCATTTTTCGGATTGTAAAACTATCTTTGTATCTATAAAATTGAAAAGATGGCAGAACAGTGGAATGATTTAATGCGCCTACTAACGGAAAACCCTTTAAATGCTCTGTTTTTAGTTTTAGGGATTTTGCTTTTGGAAGTGATTTTATCCTTTGATAATGCTGCAGTTTTGGCTACAATGGTAAAAGATTTGCCAGAGGATCAGCAGAAAAAAGCACTTCGCTACGGAATTTTAGGAGCCTATTTATTTCGTGGAATCGCATTGATTTTGGTGGAACAAATCTTGGAAATCTGGTGGTTGAAACCTATTGGAGGGGCGTATTTGTTGTACATGGCTTTTAGTCATTTTGCAAAAGGTTCGAAAGAAGAAATTAAAGAAGAAGTAGCAGAAACCAAAAAGAGCAAATTGTACCGTTCCACGATTGGAATTTTTGGCGTGTTTTGGTCAACGGTAATCGCAGTTGAATTCATGGACATTGTTTTTTCCATTGATAATATTTTCGCAGTTGTAGCCTACACGCCAAACTTGTTTATCAT
>JBEDAD010000110.1:0-3340 GCA_041177985.1 Bacteroidota bacterium
CTAAATTCTTAAGAATGCACACGACATTTCCATTGGAGAAAATCGGTACTTTTTTAGGCAATAAGAATCATGCAACGATATTATATTACGTTGGTGTATGTGAAGACCTAAAAAATGATAAAGTATTCCTGACTTGCACAAATGAAATTGCAAATCGGTTAAATTATTGCTTTATCAATCAATATGAAAAGGAAACTTTAACATGGTTGGAGCTTCAGGTTTTGAAATGCGAATCTTATCAAGACTTGAAAAAATTACAAACTACAATTTTAGAGAAGCAGCCGGATGAAAACTACTTTGAGATGGAAGAAATGTTATTTTTGGTGTGAAACCTAACAATTTTGCAAGGGTAGAATAATTTTTAACTACTTGATTATCAAATGTCGCAAGGGTAGCAAGGGTAAACAACAACAGTTTTGAAACTTCAAATAGAAATAATTTATTTTTTAATTTATAAAATAAAATAATATATATCTCATATATAATTAAAACTTTTACCCTTGTATCCCTTGCAACCCAGTAAAACATTGAGATTCTACCCTTGCGCTACCCTTGCAAATCGATGTTTTACCCTTGCAAATTACTTTTTACCCTTGCAAATGTAATTTATATTGATATTTGTTTTATATTTGCATCGTGTAGTTTAAGTTTAGCGGCTTAACGTAAGTGGTTCACGTTCCAGCTACACTCTTTTTTTAAACGTGATATTAAAAAACGTAAATAAAACATATGGTAAGTTATTGGATTAGTGTTAAAGACACGAAAAAAGATTTCGACAGAACAACTGTTGATGAATTTCTTGACAAGGTTAAGAATGGCGAGTGGAAAACCAAAGTTGAACTTGTAAGGTCGGAGGAAAACGAAGAGCGGAAGAAACTTCATAAGAAAGAACTACCCGCAGTTACGATTGGTGGAACATTCAATCAAAGAAATGAATCACAACTGGAAAAGCATTCCGGATTCATTGCAATTGATATTGATGATTATACGGATCGCAGCAAGATTAACCAAGATGAGTATACCTACGCATCGTTTGCATCAGTAAGTAATACTGGATTTGCAGTAATATGCAAGATAGACCCATCCAAACATAAGGAGAGTTATAATTTTATATCCGAATACTACTATCAAAAATTTGGAATCACAGTTGACCCCGCACCGAAGAATGTAGCGAGTTGTAGATTTGTAAGTTATGACCCTGATTTATTCTTGAATCCAAAATCTAAAAAAGCAAAGGTTAAAATTGAAAAGAAAACCATTGCAAAGAATTTTTCTATTATCGTGCCTAAAACAGAGGTTGGTGAATTGGTAATGCAAGTAAATAAATCGGTAGTGGATGAGTATTACGATTATCTAAACCTATCTTTTGCGCTTGTTTCAGGATTCGGAGAAGATGGAAGGGATTATTTTCACAAGTTATGTTCTTATTCCGAGAAATATAACAAGGTACAAACTGATAAGCAGTACGATATTTCACTAAAACGAAACGGAACTGGTGTAAATGTTGGTACATTCTACTATTTTTTGAAGTTAGCTGGTGTAGATTTATCAAAATATAATTCGGATAGAGCAATTTCAAGCGTGAAACTTGCTAAAAGAATGAACACACCAAAGATTGAAGCTGCTAAACAACTGCAAATAGACAAGAATATTGATGAAAAAGAAGCACTTGAGATAGTAAATGAAGTCTTTGAGCGTAGAGATATGGATATTCGCTTTGATAATAGCGCAGAGAATATGATTGTAAACTGCTCTAATTTCATTTTAAAGCGTTTTAAGATACGGAAAAACGTAATTACAAGGAAATACGAATGGGATGGTGTTCCGATGTATGACAAAGAGTTTAATAGCGTATTTTTGGAATGCAGAATAACCTTTGATGACAAAGCAATTACATTTGATATTGTAAATCGAATCATTCAGTCTGTAAATATTCCTGAATATAATCCATTTTTTGAATATGTTGAAGCAAATAAGCATAGAATTTCAACAGGCAACATTCAAAGATTATGTGATTCCATAAAGAGTGACACACCATTAAAGGATAGATTCATTAGAAAGTGGATGATTGGAATGATAGCTTGTGTATATGGTAATCCTGTGCGTTCAGTTTTATCTTTAACGGGTGGACAAAATACCGGAAAGACAGAATGGTTTAGAAGAATGTTGCCAAGTGCGTTACAACCATATTACGCTGAATCGAATTTGGATAGAGGAAAGGATGATGAGCTATTGATGTGTGAGAAACTTATCGTAATGGATGATGAGATGGGTGGAAAATCAAAGCAAGACGAAAAAAAGTTTAAAGAATTGACATCTAAAAATTATTTTTCCCTTCGTGCAGCTTACGGAAGATACAACGAAGATTATAAACGATTAGCTATTTTGTGTGGCACATCTAATGACCACCAATTAATTAACGATTCAACTGGAAACACAAGAATTTTACCTGTTGAAGTAATAAGCATTGACCATTCATTATATAATTCAATTGATAAAGATGATTTGTTTATGGAATTACATCGTGCATACACAACGGGCGAGGTGTATCAATTGGTAGATACAGAATTAAGCGTATTAAATGAAGTAGGAAGATCATTTGAATCCATCCCATTTGAGCGCGAATTGATATTTAAATTTTTTAATGTTCCTGAAGATAGAGGCGAGTGGTTAACGGCAACTGAGATAAAAGATATAATCGAAACACATTCAAAGCAGCGCATTCTTTCAATGAAGAAGTTAGGTAGTGAATTGAAGCAAACATTTGGTAATCCATTATTTCGTGAACGTTCAAACAAATATTATGTAGAGAGAAAATCCGAGATTATGCAACAAATTAATCCTTTCACTATATGATTCAGTTATACGATTATCAAGAACAATATATTACGGAGATAAAAAAGCATTTTGCTAACGGAAAAAAGCGTTTGATTTTATGCTCTGCAACTGGAAGCGGAAAGACGATTATGTTTAGCTATATGACAAAAGAAGCATTTGCTAAAAATAAGCGGATTTTGATTCTAACAGATAGAAAGGAATTATTTTCCCAAAGTTCAGGCGCACTTGTTGAAATGGGATTGCATTGTAACGAGATTAAGCCAAATAAAAAGGTAGATTTTTCACATTCTTTGTATGTTGGAATGATTCAAACAGTTATGCGAAGAATGAAGAATGTAGAATACCAGGAATTAATAAAGTCTTTGGATTTGATTATACTTGATGAGGCACACAAATCTATCTTTGACCCTATCTTTGAATACGTTTCGAATAAAACATTTGTAATTGGCGCAACTGCTACACCTCATCGTGAAGGTAAACAAGAATCACTTGAGAAATTCTA